>CAZUXO010000205.1:0-3864 GCA_964624325.1 uncultured Dehalococcoidales bacterium | reverse complement strand
GATAGCTATCTCGCCTTGAGGCATGTTCCCGGGGGTCCTATCGCCACCCTTAGCGAAAATATGCGGCTTGTAATGCCGGAGTGTTTGGACCATTGTTCCATCATCGTCAACGGTGGGTACTACCCGACCCGAAATGCCGAGTCCATTGATTATGGCTGAAAGGATTTCGAGCCGTGATGCTAATGGGATGAAGTATTTTCCTTTTTTTCGAATCATATCGGAGTCATTGCTGACAAAAACATACAGGAAAGTGCCTAACTGCGCCGCTCTTTTGATGTGATCCAGGTGCCCTTGATGAAAAGGATCGAATCCTCCTGCTACAGCAACCATTATCGATTTGGCGTCTCCTGGCATGTTTGTTTGCTTGTTGCTGTTGATTTCTATTCCGTTTTTTGACATGGCCTTGTTCCGGATACAGATAAACTCAAGGTCTCCTTGAGCGAGGTTTCGAACTTTATGAAATACATCCGGCAACACCGCAGTCACTATCCCCGGCTTTATCGGGAGACATTCAACGCCCATCACCATCTCTCCTGTGCCTTTGATAAAATAGTAGCATTCAGAAAGGTTATGTTGGTGCCCACGGGTTTCTTGGCCAGAGTGAAGGAAGGTCTTGGACAGTACGGCATTGCCACAATCATAGTCTTCTATTCGGTAAACGGACGAATCCGTTCTAACGGTCATCATGATTGGATTCACCCATGGAATACCCGATGCCTTATCGGTCATCGATGTTAACCCTCCGTGCCACGATTATTAATCTAGTGGTTCTCGCCGATTGGTGTCTGATCAAATGTTAACCTGAGAAAACTGGATTACGCTTCACAATAAATCGGATGTACGAGTGTCGTAACCAGCCCAAGCCAGGGGCGAATAAATGATCGCATTTGCACACTGAGTGGCGTACCAATATGAATTCAAAATGTTCTCAATTAGAGGTTTGGCAAGGGTTTTCAGACGGTTCATCCATCCGCCAAAATCGCATCCGGCTTCAACGAGCGATTTTAACTCTTCTCCTGCTGCCCATTTGAGGGGATCTCCATCAAAGACAGCAAGCTTCAAGCCATGTAGTTCTACGAATTGGCGAAAAGGCTCATGTGTCGTAAAACGCACCTTAATACCCGCTTCCTGTATGCCCACGCCCAAGGCGCCGTAAGGTTGGACATCTCCGAAAGTGCCTATGGTAAGGATAACAACATTCAAGATAAGCTGCTCAAGGGCAAAGAGGCTCTTGTTTCTTTTTAGTGGAGGATGCAGCGAGATCTGCATGCGCAGAAAGCCATCCTTCCAGGTCTGCGAGTACCTGGTCGTACCCCGGATCGCTGAAGATGTCATGGTAAAAACCATCATATAGCTTCAAGGTTTTATCATTAGAGGTTGCTGAACGGTAGAGAATATGGCTTCCTTCAACATCAGATATGAGGTCGGACGCACCGTGCATTACTAGAAGCGGCAGATGAAGATTCCCTAGTTTACCGGGCAGAAGCCGTATCTGTTTCAAGACAGCCAGTCCCAACCATGCGCTTACATTTCCGTGAAAGACAAGCGGGTCTTCCAAATAGGCTTTCACTATACGCTGACTGCGGATGATGCCGTATTCATTGAATAGTGGCACACTGATCCTTGAAGATAGCAGCGGCAATCTCCCAAAGAAATGCGTCTTGGCTAAGGTCAGAGGTGAAAGGGAACGGCCTAGCGTAAGGAGCGCCCCAGAAGTAATCAGACCGGAAAGGCCGGGCTGATGTTTGAGAACATAATTTATCGTGATAAGAGTTCCCATACAGTGACCGAGCATAAAAACTCCGGTTTCAGGGAATTCTTTGCGAATATGTTGCATGAGCACTTCGAGGTCATCTGTGTAGTCAGAGAAAGATTGCGCCCAGACGCGTTTTCCTTGCGATAGACCGTGCCCACGCAGGTCCATAGCAAAAACGCAGTATCCCAGATCCGCCAACTGTTCCCCTAATACCCGGTATCGCCCGCTATGTTCGAACAGCCCATGGACTATTACCACTGCTGCTCTTGGGGTCATCTGAGGCCGCCACGATTGATAGTAGTGTCTCATGGCATCCTTGGTATGAAAGGAGGCTTCTTCTTGAATCATGATTCCCCGTTAGATAAGGTGTCTCCACATGAAAGGTGGTTTCACTTGCCTGCCCTCAGACTCCTGTTTTTTCATATCCGCCAACTCTCTAAGTAGTCTTCTGGTAGTAAAGCGGCGATAACGTCTGCCGAAACCAGCCCACTCGATGCCAAATGTCCAGTAGATAAGCCTCTCGAATATCCAGGAACGGCGACGATATCTTTCTACTTTGACTTTGTTCCTGGCGGTCAGTAAATGCCACATCTCTGGTACCTTTACCTGTTGCCATTTGCCCGTGATGAATTTGATAATTTCAGTACACGCCAACGAAGCACCCAGCCATACATTGGGACAGATCTGTGGCTCAATAACCTTTCCGTCACGCCAGTCGCAAAACCAGTCGAGGTGCCACTTGCCTTCGGTAATATGCCAACGTCGTCCGCACCTGTTAAGCGGGTTGCGCAGAAAGTGGTGCAGCCTGCGAAAAGAGAGATTCGAAGGACTACCGAAAAGGACTGCCGGGTCTACCTGCTTTTTCAGGCTCGGCGGAAACACTTCCACATAACCTGTCATACCGCTGGGCATGAAAGTGACGGCAAACTTCTTCCTCTGCTGGGCTAAAATGAGCGCATGACAACTAAAGGCTAGGTCACCCGATTGGGCACAGAAAACATTACACCAGTCAATCCATTTGGATATTTCATCGATAGATACTGTTTCTGTCACGACTTCGACGCTGGCTCCTGGATTAATCCTGAGGATTTGATTCTTAGCCACCTCAGCCTTGAATTCACCCAGTGTGTCCATGAAACAACCGATGTCACGATTCATGTCGCTTAGTTGAAATCGTGAGTTGTCGATTAGAACAAAGTTCTCCACCCCAGTTCTGGCAAGCATGGTGGCCATAGTTCCGCCGACGAACATCCCGAGTATAGTTATCCGTGTCTGGCGTATTTTATTCTGTTCTTCCAGAGACAAAATCCCGTAGTTGATGCCGAAGGAGGTATCATAATTAAAAGGGATTGCCGAGGATTTCTGCTCAATTGTCATAAGGTTGGTCTAACCTGGTGTCAAATGAGGCCGCCGTCAACGTTGATGACCTGGGCCGTTATGTAACCGGCCCCTTCGCCAGCCAAAAAACCCACCAGTTCTGCCACATCTTCGGGCTTACCTACGCGCGGGACGGCAAGCCGGGACATAACATCATGTTTGTAGTTTTCAGGTATCGTTTCCAACATGTCCGTTTCAATCATGCCTGGCGCTATCGCATTCACGGTTATATTGCGGGAGCCCACCTCGCGAGCCAGGCTGCGCGTGAAAGATATCAGGCCGCCTTTGGCGGCTGAATAGTTGGTCTGCCCTATGTTGCCTCTAATGGCAGCCACCGACGAGATATTGATAATGCGGCCCCAGCCATGGTCCATCATGGAGATCAATGCGAATTTACTGCACAGGTAAGCACCCTTGAGATTGACAGCAAGAACCGCGTCCCATGCCTCCTCCGGCATCCGCAGCAGGAGCTCATTCCTGACAATGCCAGCGTTATTGACCAGGATATCAATCTTGTCCCACCTATCCCGTACGGTGCGCATCATTGACTTCACTGAGGGGCTGTCCTCTACATTAGTTTTTATAGCGAAGGCTTCTCCACCATGACTTTCAATCTCTTGCGCCAAACGCTCGGCCGCTTCTTTGTGCTGAGAATAGTTTACCACCACCTTGGAGCCGAGCGCGGCCAGCTTCAGAGCAACAGCACGGCCTATTCCGCGTGACGCACCAGT
>CAZUXO010000204.1:0-5698 GCA_964624325.1 uncultured Dehalococcoidales bacterium | reverse complement strand
AATCTCTTGACTGCTTGGTCTCATGTATTACAATAGGGTATGGTTTACAACAGCAATTTGAGGACAGAGCAATAATATGACAAAGGGGACGGTCTCCTCTCGGTTGGCAAGCCTAAAAGGAAACGGCATTGCTGGTTCAGTCACCGCCGGTGTCAGTCGGCGGGGCTTGAACGTCTATATAGCCACCTTAACTCTGGTAGCCGGGGCGCTGACAGCTGTCGTTGCTGTCTACCGGCCGTTTTACTCTCCCCTTAATATCGTATTGGCGGCAGCTTTCCTTGCCATTATAAGCCTTGCCGAGATGTATCCCATCCATGTGGCACCCAAGACCAAGGTAAGCGTCACAGTGGCGGCCGTATTTGCAGCCATGCTCCTTTTAGACCCATTTGCGGCGGTTGTCATTGCAGGTGCGGGGGTAGGCATCGCACAGTTATTCAAAAAGAAAAAGAGTTGGGCAAACCGCATCTTTGATATCTCTCAGGCTGTTCTTTTCACTGGAACCGGCGCACTGGTTTATGCTGGTCTAGGGACACTAAACACCTCTCCCGCTCTTGTCTCTATTTTTGGAGCTTTACGCGCAGGGGTTACCTTATTAGTGATATATTTGGTAAATAGCGTTGCAGTATCGATGGCCGCAGGGCTCCAGATGCACAAGAATCCTTTTACGATTTGGTTAACTGGATCCAAACAGGCGGCGGTGCAAGAGTTGGCGCTGGGTGCTATTGGACTTGCGAGCGCTATCATAGTCCAGCAAGCAGCCTGGGCGATTGTGCTTATGCTGGCTCCTGTGGTCGTTATATACTATTCCTTCAACCGCATGGCGGCTCTCAACACCAGGGTAGAAAACCAGTTGCAAGAGCTTAAAGCCGCTCAGTCGCAGCTGGTGGAATCAGCCCGCATGGCTTCGATAGGCACCATGGCGGCTGGCATCGCCCATCAGATAAACAACCCCATGTTTGTCATACGCGGTCGTGCTGAAACGCTATGCGAAGATGCTGACGAACACCTCAAAACGCCCTCAGCCCGGAAAGCAGTACAGGTCATATTTGAAATGGCAGATCGGGTCAGCCGTATTGTCAATTCGCTCATGCCCACCTCGCACCTATCGGAAAGCGGTATAACTTGTTGCGATGTCAATCAAGTTGTTTGTAATACAATGCTCCTGCTTGAGCCTAAAATTCTTAAATCAAGTGTTGAGGTCAGCACCGCCTTAGTTGAAAGCCTTCCGCCGGGTAAAGGTGAAGCCTGCGAGATTCAGGAAATGCTCATTAACCTGGTGGATAACGCTTGCAACGCCATGCCGCAGGGCGGAAAGCTGACAGTGTCCACTCGCGCAACGGACTCTGGGATTTCTATTCGTGTCTCGGACACGGGCACTGGCATCTCACCAGAGAATATAACCAAAGTGTTCAATCCCTTTTTCTCGACACGCAAGGGTTCTGGTGGGGTTGGGCTTGGGCTTTATGTGAGTAAGCATATCGCTGAGAAATGCGGCGGTAGCTTGGTGGTGGACAGTCAGGTTGGGGTAGGCACCGTATTTACCATAACGCTCCCAAGTGGGGTTACGAAGCCGTCAAATGTGAGACGGCAGCAACAGCAAGCTATTCTGGTGGCTTCTGGTAGCGGTAACCCACGCCGCGAACTGTAAGAATTAGTTCCGGCTTTTCGGGGGCCAGTTCGATCTTCTTTCTCAGATAGGCTATGTGCCACTTTACACTTTCAAGTGATCCGCCGGTCCAACCCCAAATGCGATCCCACATCTGTTGAAGTGTCAATACTTGGTCCGGATGTTGCACTAGGTAGGACAGCAGGCGGTATTCCGTAGGCGTGAGTGCCACCTTCTCGCCTCGTACGAAGACCTCGTGTTTAGCAAAATCGAAACTGATAACAGCATCTGAATAATTGTTGGCGGGCTCCAATGGCATCATATTGACGCGACGAAGTAGGGCTGCTACGCGGGCCAATAATTCCTGCCTTCCCATAGGCTTAACCAGGTATTCATCAGCCCCGAGGTTAAGCCCTCTGACCTTGTCGAGTTCCTGAGCCTTGGCGGTTAGCATGATGACGGGGATTTGGGACACCTCGCGTATGCGCTGGCAGAGTTCGAAACCGGTCATCAAAGGCATGGCAATATCTAGGATAGCGAGATCGGGTTGGTGTTTGAAAAACTCTCTCAATCCCGACAGGCCGTCGCCTGCGGAAAAGACCTCGTAGCTGCCCTTCTCAAGCCACTCCCTTATCAGTTCCACCAGAGCGGCTTCGTCGTCCACCACCAGAATTTTCGGTTTGTCCATTTTGTCTTGCCTCCCGTTCCCCTCCCTAGGTGTCGAATTGTTGTATCACAAATGTTACCGAGTTCGAGGATAGCACATCCACGTGGAATCAGTCTAGGCTGTTTTGATTATCCCGTTTGTGCGCGCAATGAAATGTAAAAGCAAGCGCATCCACCTACCTGTTCCGCCCGAGGTACAAAAAGCGGTTCCTTTCTCATGTTCTTGTGGTCTCTGCGGTGCCTTGGCAATATAGTCTGCTTTCACCGGTTTAGAAGGTCAACTTTGCGACGCTGAATGTAAATCGCCGCCTTCCATATTAAAATTCTTGATAAGTAGTAATCTGATGCAGGCCGCCACGGCTTCACTATCGTACAGGGTACTTGAGTTGGTGGCCACTTCATCCAGTGCGGCATCGATACCTAGTGAAGCGCGGTAGGGCCGGTGAGAACTCATGGCTTCCACAACATCGGCCACTGCCAGTATTTTGGCCTCTAGCAGCGTCTGGCCGGATTTCAAACCGCGGGGATAGCCTGAACCATCGGCTCTTTCGTGGTGTTGGAGTACCATTTCTCCCACTGGCCACCGGAAACTGATGGGGCTGAGCATGTCGAAAGCCACCTGTGGGTGCATTTTTATCAGGTTGAACTCAGCTTCTGATAGTAGGGTAGGTCGGTTTAAAATTTCGAAAGGTATAACTATTTTGCCGATGTCGTGGATGGACGCTGCCAGCCTCAACCCGTCGACATGGTATTGTCCAAGCCCCATTTCTTCGGCGATAGCGACGGCCAGGCGTGTCACGCGCGTCTGGTGCCCGAATGTATATGGATCCCGTTTTTCCATAGGCACCGTGAGAGCATGGACAACATCTTTGAGGCTTTTGTCCATGGCACTAACCATGGAGTCGGGCAATACGTCCAGACCTCCTGTTTTTTCTCGCATATCAGGCGTTTTTCTGATCAGGCGGTTGTTGTACAGAGACATGGATGCAATATGCGCCAGTAGCGCAACACTGTGTACTTTGCGGTATGTCATGTCGGGCGAAGCGGCCACCAGAACGCCAAAAATCCTGCCAGTATTACTTAGCGGTGCACATACGAAAGATAGCGGCCCTGTAGCGGCTATGGTGTCTGCAATAGGTATCGGGAGTAGCTGCCTTAACCTTTCATCTGGGTCGGTGGTCAGCACTACATCACCGCAAGCTAGCACACGGTTGATAACTCCACTCTCGGGAGGGACGGACATAGGTTTCCTATCTGGCCGCACACTGGCTGGGCAATTAATTACCTCACCAGAAGAGACTGTCACGTTTGAAATGCACAGGTTTATTTCGGTGGTTTCTCTCATCAGAAAGACGCTGGAGACCCCCATCTTTCTCAGTTCATCGCTTGCTTGTTTGAAGATGTCGTCCACCGTTTTGCCTTTGCAGGCGGCGGCGGCCACGCGATTGACGGCTTTAATCCAAACTGACTCCGGATCATTGATGTCTTCAAGTGTTGACCAGCTGACCCCTTGCCCTCCCAACGCTCCTTCAACAACAATCACCCCATTTTTCTGTTTGGTTTTGGTTGTAACCGCGGATTTTATTGACACATGTGTATGTTAGCACGAAAACTTTGGTTCGCCGTTGGATAAGAGTGTGAAAATCGTTTGAATTCGCAAAAACAAATTGTTAGCCGTTCATATCTATATTGTAATGGCCTTGGTTGTATCGATTGAAATACAGACAGAACACCAGGCAATCCGGAACCCCTGTTATCCTCTGGAATGCCGTTTTGCGGACACTGATGGAGGGGCTCTACAGCCTTGTTGTTATCGGTGAACTGTGTAGTAAATTCTTCAGCGTTCCTGCTGCCAACCCAGTTTCCTGTGATAAGGTTTCAATAGAAACCCCGGATTGTTCCAAAACCTGTTTAAGGTATTCTTGAAAGTTAGTGTTTTTCCCCCAGCATCCGTAGAAATGCCCGTGCATGATGTATGCTAGAGCTTCCGATGGTAGGCGGTGGCCCTTATTAGTAGAAGCCTCTTCACTGGCTGCCTCTGGGATACCTATGACGACTAGCCGGCTATCTACCACATTGTAGCGTATGCTATAGACCATCGAGCACGTAGAATATCTTACCTCGGCTCCAGCTTTGGTATAGAGGTAACCCATGTAAAGACGGTCATGGAACCTGGGTAGTAAAAAACGTACAACCACTCCACGACCTACTGCCTTTTCAATAACCGTGAGTATGTTCTTTATGCGCTGCTCATCATCGATTCCGTTGAGGCGATGGCCGGTGACCACGCCTATTATCTCTTTTTCAGCCTCGTTCATTGAATCGACAACCGCTTGGAAATATTCCATACGCGTCAGAGTTTTGGTTGCCTTGCTCACTTCAAGCATCAGACTATTGCGCTGGCGGCTTTCCCTTATACTAGCTACCAGCAAGACCAGGGTGGCTAGTAGCAGAGTGGACTCCAACAAAAGCAACGCACTTTCTATACTCATATAATACTCCTGTAGCTTCCTGGCATTTTACTCGCAAGTAACCCGATTTGAAGATTGTGGAACAGGGCAAGAACCGCACTTGTGGTAACAACCTTTAGTAAATTGTAACCATTAACACACAACATCCCTCGGTTTGCCGGAGATTCCGGAGCGCTTTTGATATTGGCAATCTGATTGCCAATACCGCTTATAAGGACGCTACTCCCTGTACCCCAGAAGCGGCAAGGTGCTTTGCCCCAGCGAATTTCTTCGGGTAAATTAATCTGAATATTACCAGGTGGTAGCTGAGGCACGAGCATATATCTTGCCTACGCAATAGATGAGGTTGAGGTGACTTTAAGGAAATCATATCTGCTTACATCCAACCTGCCCTCCCCAATTCTTGACCAGCAAACAGTTTCTTGCTGAAAAATGTACGTGAAAGGTGCCTAAAATTCATCCATAAAAAACAAGTATGAAGATTAACAAAACAGTGTCTGCTAATTATACAAAATATATAGAATGTTTAATAGACCGTAGCTGTGATTTGGTGACATAAATTACATTTCAAGATGCTATAATCGGGTTACAATCACGATTGCAGGCTCAAAAGTAAATTTAAAAAATAAAAATAAGGAGTTACCAAATTGGATGAAATGTTCTGTTTCCAGTGCGAGCAGACCGGTGGGGGTATAGGTTGCACCAGGGTCGGTGTTTGTGGGAAGAAGCCAGAAGTAGCACAAAAGCAAGATGAGCTAACTTGCGCATTAGTCAGCTTGGCTTGCGCAACAAAGGGCAGAAGCATTGGTCAAGGTGTAGACGAATTGATCATGGAAGGGCTTTTTGCTACTGTCACTAATGTTAATTTTGACCCCTCTCGGTTGGATATCCTTAAACAGAGGGTTGAGGTCGAGAAGTCAAAGTTCGGCGGTGCTGATGAGCTTGCCCCGCATAG
>CAZUXO010000203.1:0-2629 GCA_964624325.1 uncultured Dehalococcoidales bacterium | reverse complement strand
CGACGCTCTTCCGATCTTTTGCTTTGGGGACTATTTGCCACGCTGCTGCAATTCAGCATCACCTATCTGAATTGGAAATAACACTCCGGCCATCGGGTTGGGATGTTCCGCAACATAACGCGATAAAGTCCCTATCACCTTTACGGGATGGCCCCCGCTTTTGCTCCGCAGCCGGCGCAAAATGCTACGCCAGAGGTTAACTGTGCCCCGCATTTGTTACAAGATAAAGTTCTGGGCATAGTTTTTCGGTGAACAACCAGAGATCTCGCCAGTTTGCCAGCTGCGGATTTCCTGTCTTCACCTTTGGAGACTTTGAGACTTTCAATTTCCTGCTGCAATTGTACAACTCTGATTTTAGCAACGGGGTTCTTGCTGCGAACTTTACGCATAGTATTCGAGACGAAATCGTGGGCTTTCTCCATGGCGTTCTTATCTTCCAGCATCTTTATGACGATCTGGGCTGTCGTTTGTTTATCCATATTCATCCACCTCCTGTGGTATTGTCAGCACCGCCGCTTTGTTGCCCGCTGGCTGGCTGTGCCTTCATTTGATTTATCTGGTCGGGGGTATAGGTGGTCACCTTCCCGTTGGATTCCTTGACCGTAAGCGCTCCGTCTTTCCCGAGATCTATCCTGTTGCCTTTTTTGTCTGTAATATAACCCGTGCCATCGGTTTTCGCCACCCACTTGGTACCTTCTTTGTTTGTAAGAGTAGCATTCCCCTGGGCGTCTTGTGTGGCTATATTCCCGTCTGAGTCTTTCGTTTGTCCCGAACCATCTTTATTTATGTCGGCCGAATTACCCTGGTCATCCTTGATGTGCAAAGTGCCCTTGTCATCGGTATTTATATCGATCGTGCCTTTCTCGTCCGTAACATGAGCGCTTGTTGGTGTGCCATTGGCATCAGTGTTGATGAAATCCCCGTTACTGAATTTGGCTTTCAGACCATCTGCATTGAGTGTGAGCTTATCGCCATCGGTTGTTTCAGCTTCAAATGAACCATCTTTATTTATCGTGACTTTGTTGCCCTTACCGTCGTCCAAAGACCCGGACAGGTTGCCTTCTTTGTCGATATCTATTTTTCCATCCGGAGTGGTAACGCTTCCAGAGCCATCTCCATTCAACGTAATTACGTTCCCATCCCAGGTGGTCAAAGACCCTACCGGCTGGCCCTCTTTCGGGATATGTAGCGTACCACCATAAGGTGAAGTTATGTCACTATTGCCATTCTGATCGTTGGTAACACCTCCTGTCCGACCATCCGGCAAGGTAATTTCCATAGTGCCGTCCGGATGTGTGACCGTCAAACCGTCTTCAGGAGTCCACTCTTTAGTCGTTCCATCCGGATAATAAACACCTGTGCTACCATCAGGGGTTTGGCCATAAACAGTGCCATCACTGTATTTTGTGGAGTAACTGCCGTCCGGCCAGGTTTTGGTGATTGAACCATCCGAGTTGGATTTTATCGTGGTACCCGGCGGATCCTCGGGATCGAGCTCCGGCAATGGCGGCACCACAGGCTCCTCGGGAACGTCTGGTGGTTCTTCAGGTGGGGGTCCTATCTCGGATCCTGTCAGGTCTTCTGTGTTCCCTTCGTAATCAGGCACGTCTGATCCATCGTACCCTTCCGCTTGATCTACAATGGAACCCGCCCCAAAACCGGCAACCCCAGCTGAAAAGATTCCGGCGATGAAGTGGTGGTCGCTCTCGAAGTCAAACAGCTGGAACAACTGGAAATGACCAGACGGATCCGAAGTATTAAGCTGACTCAAGAACCCAAAGGCTATCAAAGGGGGAATAAGATTTAACATTCCGGTTATGCTTTTGCCGCGGGTGAGATTAACCTTCAGGACCAGTGGCAGGACTTTTGATAACAAAAGTAACAGCAGGCCAACCCATGCAAAATAATAGCCGACGCTAAAGAAAGACATCAGAATGCGCAGACTGGCATTCCCGTTTATGGTAGAGGTGATAGTCGGGGAAAAGGTGTACAGCAACAATCCCAAAAAAGCCAGCAGCCAGTGCCGCGTTTTCTCCAGGTTCATGCTTCCCCAGTACATTAAAATTATGCTTATAACAACAAGGATAACGAAACCCGGGAATACATCACTGGTCGGACGTAAAAACAGATTTTTAGGCATGAGAATCGCAATGCTTAAGTATTTCGGAAGAGTATTCGGCGTATGACCGCTGGGCAGAGACAAATAACTGGCGATGGGCAGTAGAAAAGCCATTGAGAAGAAAAGCTTGCCCAGAACCGGGCTCAAATCAATCGCCAGAGCTTGCCATGGTGTAAAACGGAAAGGCAACCTGTTGAACAGTTTTAAAACTGCGAAGCCCGCCAGGGTGGCTACAATAATCCCAAGCGCACCATTGATAAAATAACCCACAACTATGCCTACGATGATCGAAACCAAAACAGGGAGACCCTCTTTGGTAAAAAGCCAGGCGGTACGCGCGGCTAGCGATTGAGATCTGCGGTCGGCTCGTTTCATGACTCACCCCCTTGAATTAGTTTCAAATAAACGTGATCAATGTTTAAACCCCAACAGAAATATGCCTATCTTATCCTCATTTGAACATAATTTCAAGGGAACCAAGGAGGATAATGCAACGTACCTCAATGAGCC
>CAZUXO010000202.1:0-2787 GCA_964624325.1 uncultured Dehalococcoidales bacterium | reverse complement strand
TCCATATTCGATGAGGGTGAAATAGGCGGCCATGTTGGCCTGAGCGCCGGCGTGGGGCTGCACGTTGGCGTACTCCGCGCCGAAAAGCTTCCGGGCGCGTTCGATGGCGATGGACTCGATGGTGTCCATGTGGCCGCAACCGCCATAATAGCGCTTGCCGGGGTAACCCTCGGCGTATTTGTTGGTCAAAAACGAGCCCTGGGCTTCCAGTACGGCTCGGCTGGTGTAATTTTCTGAAGCGATGAGGTTGATGGTCTCTTTCTGCCGTTTTCCTTCCAGGGCAATGGCACAACTGATTTCGGGGTCTGCCTTTTCAAGTGAGCTCATAATTTCCTTCCTCAGGGGGACAAAAAGAATTAAACGCGCAAATAACGCAACCTATATTTTAACTCTTGAAGTCAGTTTTTAGCAACCGAAAAAGAGAAAAATAAACGAAAGGATAAAGAAAATGACTCTGGAGAGAGTCTGGAACTTAGCTAATACATTGGGAAGGCAGGTTCATACCCACTTGTGTGCTGGGGATAAGATTTAAGAGAGAGATAGATCTGTCGGAAGCGGGCTAACGGCATCCTGCGGTGGGAGTTCGTTGTCCCTGATGATGCGGTTCACGGATAGATTGATAATTGTGAAAAGTATCCAGGTAATGGCTAGCCCTATCACGGAGCTGACTATCCAGAGCAAGGATACCTCCGGCAGTCCCCAGGGGGCATCGCCGGTCACCAGCCAGCCTTTAAGCGGCCAGTATAGCGCGAAACGCATTATCAAAGCGGATATGGCTGCGGATATGTAGAACTGGATATTGAAACGCCAGCCGAAACCCAAATAACTCAGCACGAAGAGCAGCAGGAGCGCACCGACGGGTATGGAAAGCCACAGGTGCAGCGGCGAAATCACACAGAAGGACAGCAGGTGGAAGAGGAGGAACGAGGTTGTTAAAAACTCCAAAAAACGCTTACGGAAACCCTTCGCGCAGGCCTGAGCTTTATTGAGAAAGGCGGTCAGAATAAGAGCGGTGCCAAGCGCAATCGCGCCGATGGTGGGCAGGTAGTAGAACATGTAGGTGATGCGGTTGGTGACCAGGAACAGCGGTACCCATACCAGCCATGTGCCGATTATCCAGCAGACGACAAAGATAGCGGCGTTCTTCTCCGGGTTGTTCCTTCGTATGAAGGACTTGGCGACGGCGTAGGGGATGACGGCCAGGCCGCTTAGCCAGAGCGAAGGGCTGAGCATTCCGGTATAGCTGGGCGTGTACCAGTAAGGCAGCATGATGTTTTTGTAATTCTCCGGATGGAATATCCAGCCGTAGAAATAAAACGAGCCGGTGGGTGACAGTACCCACTCCCAGGGGCGGGCGGGGAAAGCCCCATCGTAAGTGAACTTGATGCTGCTGGTCATGGTAAGAGCGTTCTTGATGTCGCCGACAACGCCCTGGTCCCAGTGTCCCCAGACCACAAAAGGAATCCATTTATACCAGATGATCATCTCGAATACGCCGTAGAGCAGAAAGAAGGTGATAGGCGCCACCGCCATGGACAGGATGAACGTGAGAGGCCTGGAGTACACCGCCCAGAAACTGCGCTTTTTCTTGGGTTCGGTCTGGAGAGTCGCAATCGGGGCGGCACCAGAAAGAGGATTGAGTATAGCATTCGCACTGGTCGAGAAGTTTTCAAGAGCGAGAGATGGAGTGCTCTCGACGATATTGGCTTCAGGCGTTGCCTGCTCAGCGACCGGGGGTTGAGATGGTGACTGTTCAACGACCGGAGCTTGAAGCGCCACCTGGTCAACGATCGGTGCCTGTAACAATGGTTGCGGAATCGGATTCCCCATGTTGGGCTTGTACCCCATAATGAACCAGTGCAACCCGATGGGAATAATAGACAGGATTCCGCTGAACTTGGAAAGCCCGGCCAGCGCCACTAAGACGGCAGCCGCCCACCACCAGCGCGGCCCTTTTAGGTAGAACCAGAAGGCGAATATCATGAATACCACCACGAATATATCCAGCATGGCCATGCCGCTGTGGATGAACATAAGGTTTTCCGTTCCGAGCAGGAAAGTGGCCAGGAAGGCAGTCTTGTAAGACGTGCCCAGCTTCCGGCAGATGTCATAGAAGGCTAGCAGGGCGATGGTGCTGAGGATGACAGCCGGCATGCGCCAGCCCCAGGGGTTATCGCCGAAAAGCTCTATGCCGCCGGCAATGATGAGTTTAGCCAGCGGGGGATGTTCCATGCGCTGAGTGCCCTCACCGGTGACGATGCGGCGGGCGTCGGGGATGTAATGCTGCTCGTCGAAAAGAGGCTCGTTAGGGCGCGCGATGGTGGCTAAATGCAAACCGACGATTACCAGTAGTAGCACTAGCAGTGGAAAATATTGCCAGCGTGTGAGCTTCATGAAGCCGGTTTTTATCTTTTCCATGTCCACAGGTTATTAGCGAAATAGTTCCAGAGCATGGCGATAGCGATACCAATCAGGTTAAATATAAGATACGATACGTCCCCTGTATTGGTCAATACTATAGTTGTGACCCAGTTGAGGATGCCTCCTGGCAGGCTGAAGAAGTTGAAACGCAGGAAGTTACCAATGAAATGCCTCAGTCCTGGCTTGTGACGGTCAGCGAAAGTAAAGGAGTTATTGAGAACGAAGTTGGTGACGATAGACACCTCGATGGCTATTAATAGTGCAAGGCGAATGTCCAAGCCTGCATTGTCGGGGTCGTGCAAAAGCCATAATAGACCTTGGTTCACCACTACTCCGGAGGCGCCCACCAGCAAGAACTTAAAGAAG
>CAZUXO010000201.1:0-7422 GCA_964624325.1 uncultured Dehalococcoidales bacterium | reverse complement strand
TCAGGGTGTGGGTTTACTTCCAGCACGCTGACATCTCCCTGGGCGTCCAAGCGCATATCCACGCGGGCATAACCCCTGCATCCCAGAAGACGATAAGCAGCCGTAGATACCTCAGAGACGCGTGCCCAGAGAACGTCATCCACCTTAGCAGGGCAAACAGGGTCGGTGTGCAGAAAATAGACGTCATCGGTAAGCCACTTGGCGCCAAAGGTGAGCATCTTGGGGAGTCCCGGCGGCAGCGAAAAAACAATCTCCGAGATGGACAGGACGATGGGTTTGCGTATGCCCATTATGGTTGAGCTGAGCTCCCGCCCGTCGATAAATTCTTCCACCAGCGCTTCGCCGCCGTAGTGCGTGCATATTTTCTCTACCTGGACAGTAAGCGCGGCCATATCATTTACCACGCTGTCCTGGTTGACTCCGTGGCTGGCATCCTCCGCCACAGGCTTGACGATGCAGGGATACGTCAAGGCAAATTGACCCACATTTTCCGGACGCAGCACCTGGTATTTAGGGGTGTTCACGCCAGCAGCTACGAGCAGGTCCTTGGTCTTGACCTTATCCAGGCACAAGGCCAGCGTGGGAGCCAGCGAGCCTGTGAAAGATTTGCCCATGGCCGCCAACATGCCGGCCACCATAGCCTCGGTTTCAGGCTGGCCTGCAAAGCCTTCGAAGAGGTTGAAGAATATGTCCGCGTCCATTCCTGCCAGAATGGTGCGAACGCTGTCAATCGGGGGCACCAGGGGCACCTTGACGACGCTATGCCCCGTCTCCAGCAACGCTTCATGGACCGCTTTCACTTCTTCCAAGACGTCGGCAATGGCATCGGCCTCACCCATCTGGCTGTAGCGGTCGGGTATGGGGTCGTTATAAATCAGAGCAACTCTAAGAGCCAAGTCCGCACCTCTCTATGGCAGAGCTGAGCACCGCACCTATGAGGGAGTTATAGCTCCAACCCATGGCTTTAGCCATGATAATGTAATCTCCGCTTTTAGGGTTGAGACCGGGCAAAGGATTAACCTCCAAAAAATAGGGGGTGCCGTCCGCGGATATGCGAAAATCCATACGAGCCAGGTCGCGTATGCCCAACGCCTTGAACGCCTTGAAGCAGGAGTCCTGAATATTATTCAATACGGATTCGCCCAATTTGGCGGGGCATTCGTACTGCACCATTTGCTCCCAGTTGCGTTTTACCTCCAGTGAATAGACGAAATTCGCATTTTTATGTCTGGGAACGACACGCATAATGCCGGTGATGCGCATGGGATTATTGCCCAGCAGCCCAACGGTGACCTCTTCTCCCGAGATGAATTCCTCCACCATCATGGGCTGGGCATAAAGCGTCATCTGCTGTTGGATAAGCTCTTTAAGCTGGCGTGCGCTATCCACGCGCGAGGAATTGCGAATTCCCTTGCTCGAACCTTCATGCGCCGGTTTGGCAAAGGCTGGAAAAGGAAATTCTTTCCAGTTGAACTGGTCCATCTCCGTCATATCGTTAATAACGCACCAGCGCGGCGTGGCCACACCGCAGGCTGCCACCAATTGCTTGGTGAGTGGTTTTTCCAAACAAATGGACATTGTCAGGGGGTCGGAACCTGAGTAGGGGATGTCCAGCATCTCCAGTACTGAGGGGACCTGCGCCTCGCGGCTGCGATGGTTTCCCAACCCTTCGGCAACGTTAAAAACCAAGTCAAGGTTGGCACCTTGAATACTTTTTAAAAAAGCCGAACCGCCACCCAGCTTAAGGACCGTGTGTCCGTGAGAACTGATGGCGGCAGCCAGTGCTTCTATCGTTTCTGGAGAATCGTACTCCTCAAAGGCATCTTCAGGCAGCCCTTCTGCCTTTATCGCCTGTTCTTTTATATCATAACTTAAACCTATTTTCATCCAATGTCCTAACACATTTATCTGGACGGGATGGCATCATCGCAGACAAGCGGTATTTGCCCGAAGCGGGGTTTCGCGGCACCGGGATTCGGATAGTGAATGATTTTGCCCTGGTAATTGCGCACGATCAATTCTTTGGCATTGCGCTCCAGAACGTAGTCTGGCTGTACCGGTATCTTGCCACCGCCGTCAGGCAGATCTATAACAAATGTCGGAATGGCCAGACCAGAGGTGAAACCACGCATGCCCTGGATTATATTGACTCCCGTCTCCACGCTTGTCCAAAAATGCTCGGTCCCTTGCACGTTGTCGCACTGAAACAGGTAGTACGGGCGAACTTTAATCCTGAGCAAACCCTGACACAGTTTAATCTGAGTCTCTACGGAATCATTGACCCCCTTGAGCAGTACCGACTGGTTATTCACCGGAACTCCTGCCCGCAGCAGGCGGTCGCACGCCCCGGCCGCTTCAGGGGTCAGTTCGCGCGGGTGATTGAAGTGAGTATTGAGCCAGATGGGTCCATATTTGGAAAGCATGTTGCACAGCTCGTCGTCGATACGCTGCGGCAGCACCACGGGCACACGCGTTCCTATACGAATAATCTCGACATGGCTGATGCGGCGAATGCCAGCCAGCACTTCTTCGAGGCGTTGTGTCGAAAGCGTCAGCGGGTCGCCACCGGATATAATTACATCGCGAACTTCCTTATGGCCACGTATATAATCCAGCATGGCTTCTACCTGGACAGGGGTGCGCACCCACCCGCCATGTCGCCATTCGCGCTTGCGAGTGCAGTGCCGGCAAAGCATGGGACAAATATCCGTCAGCACCATCAGGACGCGGTCGGGGTAACGATGCACCAGTCCTGGAACCACAGAGTGCTCATGTTCAGCCAGAGGGTCTTCCATGCCAACAGACGCCATAGAAAGCTCTTCAGGTGCAGGCAGTGATTGCATGCGGATGGGATCGGTGGGGTCTTCAGGATTTATGAGGGACAGATAATACGGTGTAATGGCAAGGGGGTATTTAATGCTCACCAGCCTTAACCGGGAGCGTTCTTGTGGGCTGAAATGAACGTATTTGGACAGTCCTTCAACCGTGGTGACACGATTGCGGAATTGCCACCGCCAGTCGTTCCAGTGTTCCGAGGGTATGTTACAAAAAAGACGGCGGAATGCCGCCGCTGTTCTACTGGGAGGTTCTTCTTCCTCTAACTGGACTGCGGTGGCTGCAATACTGGGAGGCTCTTCTTTAACTTCCTTGGTTAACGTCGCCTGGGCTTTCATGTAATAATCTCTCCTTTTTAACTGCTTCTTTTTTCAATGCTCCGAATTCATGCAATACTTTTCATGAATCCAGACCATATTTATTATTAAATTTATAGCATTGCCATAAAGATATGTCAAAAATAATTTACGCATGGAGACGATGTTAATGAAATAATTTTAAAAATATTTTTTCACAGAGTTTTTGCTAGGTTTATTTTATCTGTTAAAACCTGTCTGGGGATGCCCCTAAATAATTCCGGCAGAGACCAAAGGATGATAACTGAAAAGACGAGGATAACCCTTCCGCATAAGGACTAGCATCAGTCCGGAACAATGACCAATTCGAGGAAAGTATCGTTCGGGCTATCGCCTTCGAAAGATGCTTTTTCACCAAGCAGAAGTACTGCTATAAACACCATCAAAATATCGCGCAATATGAGCGCGTCTACGGCTGACTGCTGGGTATCAATAAGATCGTAATAGTGCAGCGGGTAAAGATACCAGGTGAGGCACGACATTGTCAGAAAGGCAATCCAAAGAGTGCTGCGAAAACGCCCGCTCACAAGGGGGAAAAGGGGATAGAGCCACACAATGAACTGGGGGGAGAATACCTTGCTGGTAACCAGCAGGACAACCAGAGCGGCGAAGGAGTAATTCAATATATCAGCAAGCGCCGCAGCGTCCGGGCCTAATTGAAGGGATGACCTCGATAAGCTGCGACAATTCCGCCAATAAAGGCCATAAACCCCCAACAACCCAATCCCCATAAAGACAAGGGAGTAGCGAGCCAGCGGTCCCGCAAGGGGGGAAACGATATCGTATGAAATGCTCCCCTGGACGGGCTGTGCGCTTACCAGGCCAAGAGAATCGCCTAGCAAAAGCAATGAAGAATAAGTACTCGCCAGTTGTAATGCGCGCTGACTTTGCACGGTGAAAGACGCGATGAAATCGTGGCTGTTGAGCACCATAAAAGGAGCAGCAACAAGAAGCATCACTGCAGCAAAAGTAGCCGCTGACGGGACTATAGCACGCAATCCCTCTCGCCTGAACTGATAAATCAAGAAAAACGGCACCAGCAACCCCGGGAAAAGCTTGGTCATGGTGCCGACTGCCAGAATAGCCCAAGCGGTCTTGTAGTTACCGCGGCTGAAGGCGTAAACAGCCCCCAGCGTTATGGCTGCTGGCACCATATCAAACCGCTGCACCATGATGGAGCCAATAGCCACCATGGCCAGTGTGTAACCCACGAGGCACGACCATGGCGAGAGGCGAAGCCTCCTGCCCAGACCAAGTACGAGCAAAAGGCCCACGAGATCGAATAGCAGCATCTCGAGAGCAAATGCAGTGCCATATTCTGTGATGTTGTCGGACAACAGGGAGGGCAGGTAGAACGTCACCAGCGCGCCAGGAGGATACTCCACGAAAAAGTCGCGGTAGGGCACCTGTCCATTGCCCATCTTGGTAGCGTATTCATAATAACCGGCAACATCCGGGCTTCCGCTGTAAAAAACGCGTGTGAAAAAAAGCATATGCAGCAGGCAGAAAGCCGCCACCACAATTATCCACTTAAGCCTGGTGGCAGTATTCACAATAAAAATGCCTTTCTGGCTGGATTTTGATACTCGATACATTTCCGATCGAAGGCGCTAGTGTTATCGGGGAGAACACTCGCTAACGGGTTATAAGGACTATGGGTCGGCACCACTGCATGGGATAACGACGTTTGGGCGAAAAAGACGATTCCCCAAACCATCACCAGTATGGTTAGGACCAGAGACAGTTTACGCGGAACACGTTTAAATAACAGAACAGCCATGATTGTGAGAGGGAAAGCGGCAGGAAGGTAATAACGCGCCATAACGATAATAGGCATGGAAATCACCTGCGTATTCGCCGTCCACTCGTAGTTAAGATAAAGTCCGTAGACAGCTACCATCCACCCCGCCATGAGCAGAAGAATGTCCAGGCGCAACTCAGGCCAGGAGTCAATAACATAACCGGGCTTATTGCCCAGGAGGAACGGCCTGACTTTTTGATAAAAGGACGCGCAGAAAGCGGTTACTCCGGGAAGCAACAACGGGAAACCCACCAGCAAGGCCACTGTAACAAATTTTATATTTGGGCGAAGGAAATGCAAATCGAAACTTACCGGAAGCCGGGTGTACTGTAACCCGAACCTCCAGGGCGAGCCGAATACGGCGTCCTGATAAACGAGAAGACCGACCAGTGGAATTGCCAGCCCCAGTCCTGACCATCCCAAAGAACATACGGCCTGGCGCCCCTGCCCGGCGAGCCAGGTGCGCACGAATATATAAATAAAATGCAGCACAAAAACGAGCACCACCAGAGTGTTATAGTAGTTTGCCGACACACTACCGCCGAGTCCAAGTCCCGCCAGGAACAGGATAATCCCGGCCGAGCGAGAGGATATCTCCTCCTGACGCAGACACCAGTAAATATAAAGGCCGCCTCCCATGGCGAGGAAGGCGCTTGCGCCAAAACTATCGGCATAGGTACGTTGCATCATGGCCAGTGAAACAGGAGTAAACATTAACAGCAGGGAACCAAGACAGGCAGACTTTTCATCCTTTAAACGCTTTAGCAAAAGATAGACCACAGCCGCCATACCCATTGCCAAAACAAAATTGCCGAGCTCGGGTGCATGAATTAAGTAGAAAGGCAGCAAGTAGAAGATATAACCCGGGGCTTCTGTCAACGCCAGGCGGCCATTACCCATCAGCGCATACTGGTTGAGCAACCCGCCATTATTCTTCACTTCGATTTCTTCAATATTGAAAGTGCCGGCGTCCAAGGTTAGCCATCCCTGCGAGAAATTATGAATGGCACACTGAAACGACCAGTCAGAGTTCTCTTTCATGTGCAGGGGGATGATCAGTGTAAGGAAAAAGGCCAGCACCACACCAAGGGCGGTGATGGTACGATAGAGCAGGGCGCGGTTGCTGTCGTTAGGCATAACAAATCTGGTTTGATTTTCCAGTATATCCCTAAGCCGATTCTTGCGCTACCCCAACAAGCAACAATGGGTTATAATGTCACGTTCGGTTGCGCCTGATTCCAGATGCCCCGATCAAACCACCAAATACTTAAAAAGATAACAGCCTGTTCTTACGGCTGAAAGGATTTTATACACTAATTATGTCTCCAGCATGGATCGCAATCGCCCTCGCCAGCACCTCAATTGCGGCTCTGGTAAACACCATGGACAGCCATTTCCTATCACGCCGCATGCCCGGACTACGCAGTTATCTGCTGATTATCGGCCTTTTTTGCGCAATGGCAGCCATAATCATGCTGCTGATAAACCCTTTCCCCCATGGAGTTGGACTGCGAATATACGGCATGGCATTTATATCGGCCATGCTGAGGGTGGGGGCGGTGAGCTGTATGTTGTACGCCATGAAGAAAGAGGATATCTCACGCATTATGCCGCTATCGGCAACCGCCCCAATTTTCGTGGCTATCATGGCAGCTATGTTCCTAGGGGAAAGCCTTCGGTACACTCAGTGGCTGGCCATCTGTGTGGTGGTGAGCGGGGCAGTACTTATTTCCTTTAAACGCGGCGATGACGGGTCTGCCAAATTTCACGCCAGTTCTTTCTTCCTGCTCATCGGCTCGAGCCTGCTCTATGCCACCTCCGATGTTTTTAACAAGTACACCATGGACTATATCTCGTACTGGAACTCAGCCAGTCTGAGTTTTCTTTTGACTTCGATGGCCTTCATCATTTTATGCCTGCGCCGCGACGTGCTGCGGCAGATAGCGGGAATAGCGCGGCCATGGCGCACCTCCGCCGCAGTAGTGCTGAACCAGATAGCAGCCATGTTCTCGACCGTACTGGGGTTCTGGGCTATCCAGAACGGACCGGTGTCACTGGCTTCCACCATCTTCAATTCCAAACCCCTCTTCGTGTTCGTCTATGCCGTCCTGCTGGCCCGCTTCGTGCCGGGTTTCCTGCTGGAGTCACGAACTGACCGAAAAGGGTTGATTCTCAAGATAATCGCCACGCTCATGGTCGTTGGCGGCATAACCCTGATTTTCCTGGTGTAAAGCGTAAAGAGAAAAGGAACACTTTTTAGATCATTCGTTAGCCAATTATATCCGTAGTGGTGCACCCAGGGTTTACCAGGAAGAGGCTGGTTGGTGTATCTTTAAGTCAAAAAGTGGACAGAGGTAATAAAAAAGTATGAACAACATTAATAGCAATAACAAGGAGTTATCACCAGAACAACGTGAAGAACTACTCAGA
>CAZUXO010000200.1:0-2639 GCA_964624325.1 uncultured Dehalococcoidales bacterium | reverse complement strand
CCTCGTGGTAGACGACGAACCCAAAGTGCTCTCCATAGTTCGCAGCTACCTGCAAAAGGAGGGCTTCCAGGTGATGGAATCCCATGACGGCAAACAAGCGCTCGAAGCCTTCCGCAGGGAAAAGCCCGACCTGATCGTACTCGACATCATGATGCCGGAACTGGACGGCCTCGATGTTCTGCGCGAGATTAGACGGACTTCGCGGGTGCCGGTCATCTTGCTGACAGCGAGGGTAGAAGAAACTGACAAACTGGTAGGACTTGAGCTCGGGGCCGATGACTACGTGGCTAAACCTTTTAGCCCGCGCGAGCTTACAGCCAGGGTAAAAGCTGTTTTACGACGCGCCCAGAAGCCTACCGAGGAGAGCGGCAAGCCGGTATGTATTGGGCATATGACAGTGGACCCAGAACGTTTCGAAGTGACCTGTCACGGTAAACCGGTCAATCTGACTGCTACTGAATTTCGCATCGTATTGGCTCTGGCACAATCGGCAGGAAGGGTGCTAAGCCGGCAGCAACTCCTAGAACGCGCCATGGATATGGCCTATGAGGGATACGACCGCACCATCGACGCACATATTAAGAACATCCGGCGAAAGCTCTCAACTGCCAACGGTGAGAAAGGGTGCAATGTCGTTACGGTGCAAGGGATCGGTTATAAGCTCGAGGAGTCGCCCTATGCGGAATACTAGAAATTACTGGAACAGCCTTTCTTTCAGACTTAGCGCAGCCTTCCTGGTGGTCTCAGCTTCAGGTATAGCACTAGCCGCGATTCTGGCCTACCGCTCGGGTAACAACCAACTCAATACGTTCATCACGAACATGGGTATGATGAATGGCATGATGGGCAGATATACAGTGCAGCAGTTATCCCAAGCCAGGCAAGACTATTTGGATGGTATCGCAGGTTTTCTGTGGATAGCCGGGGCCGCGGGGGTGGTGCTATCCCTCGTACTCGGTTGGCTTTTCTCCCGACAGATCGTGCGACCACTGGGCAGCATCGCAGAAGCAGCACATAACGTGGCGAAGGGAAACCTTGAGCAAACGATCGACACCAAGGGTTACGGTGAGATACAGGACCTTGGGACATCTTTCAACAATATGGCCGCTACTCTGCGCCAAGACCGAGACCTGCGCCGAAACATGATAGCCGATATAGCCCACGAACTGCGTACGCCCATCTCAGTGCTACAAGGTAATATAGAGGGAATTATAGATGGTGTTCTGCCCGATAACCGCGAAACGCTAGATATTCTGCACGGTGAAACACTTGAACTGGGACGCCTGGTGGAAGACCTGCGCACGTTATCACTGGCAGAAGCAGGGCAATTGAAATTCGATTTACAGCCGGTAGACCTTGGTAAGTTGAGTACTAAAGTTGCGGACTCCTTCAAAGCTGTTGCAGCCTCCCGCAAAACAGAGATCAAACTCGATGTACCCTTAAAAATCGATGCCGTAAGCGCAGATGCCATTCGCACGGCACAGGTGTTGCGCAACCTGATAGACAATGCCCTAAAATACGGCCCTGAAGGCAGCATTGTAAATGTTAAGGTCATTTCCCAGAACGAGAATGTAACGGTTTCCGTTACGGACCACGGACAGGGGATTTCGGCTGAAAACCTGCCGTTAGTCTTCGAGCGCTTCTACAGGATAGAGCGCTCGCGTTCCCGGTCCACGGGAGGATCAGGTTTGGGATTGGCTATTGCTAAGCAACTCATCGAAGCGCAGGGGGGCAGTATTCATGTGGATAGCCAACAAGGCGCCGGCAGTACTTTTTCATTCAGTCTACCTAAAACATAAGGCGTTGATCACAACACTGCTCTGGAAGTAAAGATCCTTTTTCATAGGTACTTCACCTCTTCTTCATAATGTCTTCACATCGGGTTGGTATAGTGAGAATAAATCAAGGGATGCAGAAGCTTCCCTTAAAAGGAGATTTTATAATAATATGATGTGGAACGGATTCGGTTATGGTTATGGTGCCTGGGGTGGAATGTTATTCATGGGCATCTTCTGGGTATTGGTGATTGGCCTGATCATCTGGGGGATTTCTCGCATGGGACGACAGGGGTATATTATGCATGGTGGTCAATCCGGTAGCAATGCTCTCGAAATAGCTAAAGAGAGATATGCCAAAGGTGAGATTGACCAGCAGGAGTTCGAGAAACTCAAGAAAAATCTATCCTAATGATTGTTAACAGTAAGTAGCTTGGGGGTGTCATATGTGTTTAATGTGTTTAGCTCATAGCGTGGTGGGCCACGGCGAGACTCACGGTAAAGATTCCTCATCAGGGAATACGGAGTCAACCCTGGAAATACTGAAGAAGCGCTATGCCAGAGGCGAGATAAATCAAGAAGAGTACGAGAAAATGAAGAAAATTCTTTCCTAGTTTTGGGTAAAATGATACGCTAGGCGTATCACGCGCACTTGACAAAACAGGCCCAAAATATCGATATTCTCCCGCCGTTCGTATTGGATTTAAATTATATGCCTATACTGTTAACTCCCAATGATGCTATAATCCCTCCAGGGCTAGATTTGGAGGGAGATAATGAATCCTTTTTGGAATGCTGTGCGAAGAGGTTCAAAAATGACTAGGCATATATTTTGGAAGTGGATACAAATCCCCTTGGCGTTAG
>CAZUXO010000199.1:0-3552 GCA_964624325.1 uncultured Dehalococcoidales bacterium | reverse complement strand
CCTTGAATTTCCTGGCCATATCTGGAATAGTTCTCAAGTTCATTTCAGCTGGCAGCGCAGGATAGGTGCTGGTGCACTTGAGCAGCGCTATCTGCGAAGCCCCCGCGCTGCGTGCCGCCTGCACAGCTTCAGATATCTCATCCAGGATGGCCATGCCGGTGGATATTATCAAAGGCTTGCCCTTACTGGCGATATACTCGATAAGTGGTATATCCACAAGTTCAAATGAGGCAACTTTGTATGCCGGGACATCCATCTCCTCCAAAAATTCCACCGCTGTCCTGTCGAACGGTGTTGAGAAAAGGCTGAGACCCAGTTCCGTCGCTATTTTCTTAAGCTTGGGCTGCCATTCCCAGGGAGTGTAAGCTTCGGAATAGAGATCGTATAGATAGCGGCCCTCCCAGATAGTGCCCTTGCCCGTTCTGAAGTACTCGTTCCGGCAATCAATAGTAATGGTATCCGGGGTATAGGTCTGCAGCTTCACCGCATCGGCTCCGGCTTCCATGGCCGCTTGGATGAGTTTTACTGCCCAGTCGAAATCCTGGTTATGATTGGCTGACATCTCCGCGATGATGTAAACCGGAAAACTATGCCCAACCTGTTTATGACCTATAAAAAATCCTTCAGTCATTGATAATTTTCCTCTACTACTTCCACCTTATTTCTGTGTAATATAGAGCTTTCTAAAACCATTAATTCCCAGGTCAACCATCTCTGGGTGCCGTTTACGATAAGCTCTAAAGTTTTTTCCGGTCCCACATTCAGAAGGGCGTCAAGGACTGAGAGGTAAGGTACAAAGCTATCTGTGGCGCCTACCTGGCTATAGGTTTTTATTTGGAATTCCTGAAATAGCACTTCGATGTCATGAACGGGGAAAATGCCATCTTCCAGCATGTAACCAAAAGAACCTTTGGCACAATAATAACGGTGAGCCTCACACCAGCGGAGTAATTCGATAACTCGATGTGACCGCTGTGTTTCAGACGGATATTGCGAACTAAGGCGAAATTCGCGGTGAACACCCAGCAGGTTACAAACAAGTTTAATAAAGGCAATATTTTGCGCAGCGAGCGACTCTTCCGTGGTTAAGATACAATTCTCTATTAGAGGTGCGATCTCGGGATAATAAGGGGCCTTAGAATAATTCTGTTGTATGCGCTTCCACATTTTCTTGCGCCAGGGGGTCATTTCATTAATTTGGGTCTGGTTAAGAGGGGACTTAAAAGAAACTGACTTTTGAACCGGCACTGAATACCAGTCAACCTGTCCCTTATTTACGAATAGGCGATTTCTTTGGTGATAACTCTGTACGGAAAACTGAAAATCATCAAGAAGAATAAATACATCTGATTTATATATCAATTCAAAAAAACCCTGCCACGGCATAAACGCAGGCTGCATCATGGCTACATTCATACCAGGGTTTTCCTCAACTCCATCCGCAATACTTTACTTTCACGGTTCGCCCACTCATCTGCATCCCGTAATAATGAAACCTCAATGAAACCAAGCCGTTTATATAGCCTCCGGGCCACTGTATTAAATTCTGCGACATGGAGATAAATCATTTCAAAACCAAGCACCTCGAAACCTTCACGAAGTAATAACTCTGTAGCGTATTTACTGATACCCTTGCCCCGCATAGCGGGATCACCGATATAAATCCAAAGCTCGCCTTCCTTTTGTGCCGACGAAATGTTTTTCAGTCCACAGTTGCCGACATGGACACTTTCAGTCAAAACGACATAAATATGCTGTGTCGGATCGGTTAAAACCCGCTCGAAATATGCCTGATGTTCTTCCCATGTCGGCTCACCGCGCATAAGGAATATGCGGCGGAACTCAGTATCACTTACCCATTTGAATGTCAAAGCGACATGATCCTTCGTAAAGGACACTAAAGAAACTTTTAAATTATTCATTAAATATCGTAGTCGGTGCAGCTACGGCAAAATTCTATCTCAGACATCCTGCCCTGTTCATTAAGTTCCAATACCTTTCTCCTGTTTTCACCGTTCCAGATATCGTAAAGAGATTGCTCATGAATATTCCCCAGGTAAATCTCGGCATTATAGGCAGCGTCACACAGTGTAACGTGGCCATTGGAGAAAATGAGACAATCGTGTCTCGCTACACGAGTGCATGATGACAGTGGCTTTCTTTCTCTTTGTCTTAAACCAAACCTGTTGTTTGGCAGATTTACATACTCTAACATGTTGATGCTAACAATCTCAGCCCGTTTGTAGTGTCTCTTGATGAATGCATCTACCTCATGCTTTGTGGTCTCCTGCTCAATCATCTGACAGTGCAAAAGTGGCTTTCTTGGCAAACCAGTTATGCCTTTTAATTCATAGAATTTCTCTAAATTGGCCTGCACTATCTCAAAATTGCCCTGTGGAGCAACCGTGTTATATGTTTCCTCTGTAACAGCATGGGCAGAGAAATTTATGTAGTCTATGTTCGAAGAAAGAACAAGCCTGATATTTTCTTCAGCAAACTCACGGCCATTAGTACTCAACCATATGACACCAAGATTCTCTTTCGTACCAATATGTCTAAGAATTTCACGAAACTCCGGATGTAATAACGGTTCACCCAAATGGTATAGCCAGATACCTTCAATACCATGGCTATCAATCTCATCAATTACTTTCTTGTATAACTCTCCGGGCATATCCATTCTGGGACGTTTCAGACCATGCTGAGGACACATTCTACATAAAAAGTTACAATTACTGGTCATCTCAAATAGTATCCTGCGGGGAAAAGTGTTCCTTTCGATATATGACCTAAAAGGCGGACGCCGCCGAATAGGCGCAACAGCGACCGCTTCTTCAGCTAAGGACTTTGCGTAGGCAATATTGTCCGGTTCGTCAATGAGTTGAAGTTCCTGAGTCATCCATACTGGCTTCATATTACGAAGCTCCCTGAAGGGTGGGATAAGTGGTTGTTTAACCAACATATATCTGGTAAGATCTACAAATTCCATTGTCACTTCCTCTCTTTAATAAGCTTCATATATTATTATCGTGGTGAAGCATAAACAACAACTTGCCGTCCAAGATCAAGCTCAGCTAAAGCCTGATAAAGTAAAGATAGCCGCTCAGCCTTACCGTGCTTCCGCATCAGATATTCAAATTGAACACGTTTTTGATGGCACTTTTTTCCAAGCTCACTGTCTCCAACATAAACATCTCCCATGAGCAAGAAAATCTCTAAGGGGAAAGAGGATTCACGGTATTTGACATCATAACCGCAAATATCGAGAAGATGACTCAGGCTACTAACTGAAAAATAGTTTATATGGCCAGGTAGGCATACCCACCATTCATTAAGATTGAACTCTGCATTTCCCACTGTTTGAAAGTCGTTGAATTCGTTTGGGACGTCAATTATAAGCAAGCCGCCAGATTTGAGAAGTTGCTTTTTGATATTAAGCAGAGTTTCCGCTGGATAACGGAGGTGTTCCAGCACGTTGATTAATGTCACGACATCAAACCGTTCCGAACCGACACAGGAAAAATCCTCGATACCAGCTTTGTATACGTGCAA
>CAZUXO010000198.1:0-3866 GCA_964624325.1 uncultured Dehalococcoidales bacterium | reverse complement strand
ATGACTATCTCATCGGGGTCTCTACCTTTCGGAAGTAAAGCCACTCGTATTTCAGCCCCTAAACTGTTTTCCAGCCCTACCGAGCGAAGGGTGGCTTCTTCGCCTGCACTGTCGGGATCGAGCGCGAGCACCAAATTTTTAGTTAATTTCTTAAGTATGGAGATATGGTTTTCACCTATGGCGGTCCCCATTGAGGCTATGACGTTTTTAAAGCCATATTGATGTGGCAGGATAACATCCATGTAACCTTCGACTATGACGCTCTGTTCCTTGTTCCTCATGGCGTCCTTGGCCATGTGCAGCCCGTAGAGGTTAGAACTTTTGTCGAAAAGCGGTGTTTGTGGGGAGTTCAGATATTTGGGCTGCTGGGTATCATCCAGAGTCCGCCCCCCGAAACCAATCACACGACCGCGCGCGTCTGTAATAGGGAACATCAGGCGATGTCGAAACCGGTCGTGTTTCATTTTGTTGTCGCCTTCGGTGATCAACCCGGCCTCCACCAATTCGGCAGCAGTGAACCCCCGCTCCATAAGGTGTTTTTGTAGACCATCCCAGGCATTTTGGCTATAACCCAGCTTGAAATCCTCCACTGACTGCGCGTTGAGTCCGCGCTTCTGGAGGTAATCCCTGACTTTTTGAGCATCAGGTGAAGTGAGGAGCATCTGATGGTAGTATTCGGCTGCAGCCTGATTGGCCAAGTACAGGCGATCATGCTTTTCGCGTGCTTTTTCGGCCACAACATTCTGCGGTATAGGTACCCCGCTCTTTTCTGCCAGCATACGCAGGGCATCGCCAAACCCCACGCCATCCTTTTTCATAATAAAAGAGAAGACATCCCCGCCTGTGCCGCAAGCACCGAAGCAGTGCCAGCTCTGTTGATCGGGATAAACGAAGAAAGACCCGTGCTTCTCGCTGTGGAAAGGGCACAACCCCCGGAAGGTCTTACCGCTCTTGGTGAGAGGGGTGTATTGACCTATGACCTCTACGATGTCCGTCTTTTGTTTTACTTCTTCAATTGCACTCATAGGATAGGTCGTGACTCCGCTTTGACGTAAAATTGTTGCGACTGGATGGGAATTGTATCATTTTCCAAAGGTACAATCCCTAAAATACAGATACCGGTCGTGGCGTTCATTGCTGGCATAAACTTTTCCGCCTGTGGAGCGAGTATATCTATTATACTCCAAGTTCGCAGGCTAGATTAAGCGCATACTGGTCGGTCATCCCTGCGATGTAGTCAACCACGCGCCTTTCCGTTTCGTCACTGTAGCTCAGGTATTCGGGTGGCAGCTTTTCCTCATGGTTTTTTAAATATTGATAGAGCCTTTGTAAAATCTCGCGCGCATGCCGGGCATCCTTAGTATCATAAAGCACATGATAGACTCTTTCGAACATGAATTTCCGCAATTCATCTGTCGCCCGTCCCACTTCGGCGCTCATTTTGATGATGGGAGGGGCTTCAGACGTGATATCCCCGGAAACGGCCCACGAATTTTCCACGATGTCCGTAACCATCGTATTTACCCTTTTTGAATGTGAATGTCCCAGGATACTTGAGGCTGTTTCTGGCAGGTCGAGTTCTGTCAAAATGCCCGCTCGCACCGCATCTCCGATGTCGTGATTGATATAGGCAATGGCATCAGATATCTTGACCACTTCAGCCTCATAGGAATTGCTGCATCCCCAATCATGCCCGAACATGCTTTTTTCGCCCTTGGAATGATTGAGGATTCCGTCGCACACTTCCCATGTAAGGTTGAGACCCTTCCCGTTTTTCTCCAGGAGCCTTACCACTCGAAGGCTTTGCTCGTTATGCCGGAAGCCTTCCTGGTAAAGCTCAGCTAACACGTCTTCGCCGATATGCCCGAATGGGGTATGCCCCAGGTCGTGACCCAGACTGATAGCCTCAGCCAGGTCTTCATTGAGGTTGAGGGCTCTTGCGATGGTGCGGGCAACCTGCGAAACTTCCAGGGTGTGGGTCAGCCGCGTGACATAATGATCGCCTAACGGGGCGATAAAGACCTGGGTCTTGTGTTTCAGTCGCCGGAAAGCATTGGTGTGCAGGATGCGGTCGCGGTCACGCTGAAAATTCGTGCGTACAGCGCAAGGTTCCTCGTCACACTCGCGCCCGCGCGAAAAACGGCTCTTGACAGCATAAGGGGAAAGATTATCTTCCCTGTCCTCGCTGCGTTGCCGGACATTCAGCCGGTCGATCATTTAACTTGGAGCTTAGCCTCGGCGCGTGCGATGATGGCGCGTGTAGTGCCAATCATATCAGGGCTGACAGAGACAGAGGTGATGCCCCAGGCCACCAGTTTTTCGGTCAGTTCCGGATAGACTGAGGGTGCCTGTCCGCAAATGGATGAGGTGACACCCATGCCCTTGGCGACTGTGATAGCGCGCTCCAGAGCCACCATCACGGCGTCATCCCGCTCGTCGAAGGTTTTGGCTAGTTTGGAACTATCGCGATCGATGCCCAACGTGAGTTGAGTCAGGTCGTTGGAACCGATAGAGATGCCATCGATCCCTACCGCCAGGAACTTCTCCATGATAAATATATTGGCCGGTATCTCGGTCATCATCCACAGTTTGAAGTCTTCGGAACGTTTTAGCCCGAATTCTTCCATCAGGGCTTTGGTTTGCGCCAATTCATTTACTGTGCGTACGAATGGTATCATTACCCACAGATTCTTGTAATCCTTGCGCACGCGTTTGATAGCTTCTATTTCCATTCTGAAGCTTTCTTTGTCGGTGATGTAGCGCGATGCACCGCGATAACCCAGCATTGGGTTTTCTTCCACTTCCTCGAATTCCTGGCCTCCCACCAGCTCTTTGTATTCATTGGTCTTGAAATCGGTCGTGCGGTATACCACCGGGCGGGGAGAGAAAGCTTTGGCGAACGGCAGGATGCCATCGTACATTTTCTGTATGTATTCTTCCTGACGGCCGTGCTTAATCATGTATAGTGGATGGATACCTATTTGGCTAACAATGAACTCTGCGCGCAGCAGGCCGACGCCGTCAACGTTGCGCGCTGCTACTTTATCGGCTAGCTCCGGTTGGGCGAGGTTGACATAAACGCGAGTGCGGGTTTTGATGATCTCTCTGACCATAGAAGCTACTGAAGGTCCATGGACGGTACGAGTAACTTTGCCGCTATATACCTTGCCATGTGAACCGTCAACGGTAATGATCTGGCCGTCGTGCAGCAGTTTGGTAGCTTCTCCCGTACCCACAATGCACGGAGTGCCTAGTTCACGGCTGACTATGGCGGCGTGGGAGGTACGTCCGCCTCTGTCGGTGACGATAGCCACGGCACGTTTCATGGCCGGCACAAAATCAGGGGTGGTCATCTCGGCCACCAGAATATCTCCCTCGTTCACTTGGTCAATGTTGGACGGGTCGAGTAGAATCTTGACCGGCCCGGTGGCCAAACCTGGGCTGGCGGCGTCACCCGTTAGCAACTCGGGTGCGTCTATCTCTGGCTCGACCTCCACGGCATCTTTTAACGTGGTGACGGGGCGTGTCTGCACTATATAAATCTTGCCACCCTCCGTTGCCCATTCGATGTCCTGGGGGCTCTGGTAATGGGCTTCGAGAGTTTTGGCCAGTTCGGCCAGCTTGAATACCTCGGCGTCACTTATCTTCTGTTTTTCGCGTGCACCGGATACTTGTACCCACATGTTGGTATGCTCAGAGCCACCGGCAGGGTCGCGCACTAACTTTTTGTCTTGTGTGCTTATCTTGCGCGAGGAAATGCTATTGTTCTTCTTGTCTATAATAAAAAGGTCCGGGGTAACTTCCCCGGACACTATACCTTCACCCAAGCCGTAGATAGCTTCGATCACTATCTTGTTGGTGTCGCT
>CAZUXO010000197.1:0-4618 GCA_964624325.1 uncultured Dehalococcoidales bacterium | reverse complement strand
GCTCTTCCGATCTTCGACATCTTTACCGGTGTTATTTACTCCGAGTGAAAACACTACGGAACCCTGTGCCAGCGCTTGTTCCATGCCGGTAGCCAGTAGTACGTGTGAGGTTTTTAACGCCTTGGAAGTGCAAGCAGACACGCTCGAAACCGCTATCCCTTTGGCGTCCAACCATAAAAGCATGGACTCGCCTTCGATGAATTCAATACAGAAACTGGCATGCCCGGGGAGCCTCAAGGTGGGATGCCCCGTCGCCACCGCGTGGTCGATGCGGGCAAGAATTCCTGAGGTCAGGCGATCACGTAAAGTGGTCAGTTGGGAGGCCCGCGCTGACATTCCTGTGGCAGCCAGGTCCGCTGCTTTTCCCATACCAACTATTCCAGCTACGTTTTCGCTGCCCGCTCGGCGGTTATCTTCTTGAAAGCCACCATCCAGTATCGGGACAACTTTTACACCACGCCGCAGCCATAAGGCGGCTGCTCCAGCCGGACCGTAAAACTGATTGGCCGACAGACTCAGGGCATCCACGCCCAATTCGTTAACATTTACCGGAATGTTTCCCACCGAGGCCACCGCATCTGTGTGAAAGAGAATGCCTTTCTGCCTGAGGATCCCGGCAATTTCAGATATCGGTTCTATGGTGCCTATCTCGTTATTGGCTTGCATGACCGATACCAACACCGTATCCTGCCTCAAACGGCGCTGTACTTCAGCGGGGTCCACCCGTCCGAACTTATCTACCGGGATAAGTTCCAGTTCAAATCCATGTCTTTTAAGTGCTTTGGCCGGGTTTAGCACGGAAGCATGTTCAATGGCTGAACACAAAATATGCTTACCCTTTTTCTCGTTTGCCAGCGCCAGTCCTTTGATAGCGAGATTGTTGGCCTCGGTACCGCTGCTGGTAAAAATAATTTCCGAAGGTGCTGCCCCTATCAAAACGGCTACCTGCGCTCTGGCTGCCTCCACCGTGTCACGGGCTAATTGCCCCCAGCTATGCAGCGAAGACGGGTTTCCAAGCATCTCGACAATATGCGGCTGCATAGCCTGTGCTACTTCCGGCAGGACAGGATTGGCCGAAATATGGTCCATATAAACTTTAGGCATGTAATACCTCTGTTTTAAGCATCTTTATGGCGCTCATGATAATCCTTCACGGCCGCCTGGATAAGTTCGCGGCCTAATTTGGCACAATGCGACTTGGAAGCGGGCAGACCACCAAGTGCCTTATCAACATCTTCATTGGTTATGACCACTATTTCTTCCAGTTTCTTACCCTTGACCATCTCGGTAACTACCGAACCGGCGGCAATAGTAGCCCCGCAGCCGAAAGCCTTGGATTTGGCGTCCGTAATTATGCCATTTTCTATTTTCAAATAAAGCTCAGCGTCAATGCCCCAGGCCGATTCCCCTACATAACCCACGGCATCTGGATTCTTAATAACACCCACGTTCCGAGGACTCTTAAAGTGATCGATCACCTTTTCATTATAAAATCCAGCCATAATGCCTCCTACTTGCCAGCTTTCATCAAGGGAGACATCGCTCTCAGCCGGGTCACCATCGAAGGCATGATTTCCAGAACGTGTGCGATATGTGCTTCTGTACTCCATTTGCCCATGGTAAACCTCAGCGAACAATGTGCTTTTTCTGGCGGGATACACATGGCCGTCAGCACATGAGATGGTTCCTGACTGGTGGAGCTACAAGCCGACCCCGTAGAAACACATATGTCATCCAGGTCGAGGTTGAGCAACATGGCCTCACCCTCGATATAATCAATGCTGACGTTAACATTGTTGGGTAGCCTTCGCGACGGATGACCATTCAGTTGGACCAGTTCAATATTATCCAGCAATCCTTTTAGCAACCGGTCTCGTAAAAGTGTCTGTCGCTGCATCTCAACGTCAAGATCGCTCATGGCCAGCTCAACAGCTTTGGCCAATCCCACGATGCCGGCTACGTTCTCAGTTCCGGCACGCCTGCCCTTTTCCTGCGCACCACCATGCATATATGAAGCGATGCGCGTGCCACTGCGAGCATAAAGCAGCCCTACCCCCTTGGGCCCGTAGAGTTTGTGCGCCGAAAGCGATAGCAAGTCTACACCCAGCTTATTGACATCCACAGGTAAATGACCCACTGTCTGTACCGCATCAGTATGCAGATATACCCCTGCCTCTCTTGTAATACGGCTTATCTCTTCTATCGGCTGAATACTGCCAACTTCGTTATTGGCGTGCATCACAGAGACCAGCACTGTTTTAGGAGTAATAGTTTTCTTTATGTCGTCCGGGGATACGACGCCGTATTTGTCTACCGGAACGTAAGTGATATTAAAGCCATTCTCACCCAGAAAATGGCAGGTTTCCAGAATGGCATGATGTTCTACCGTAGTGGTGATAATATGATTGCCACGGCCTTTGTTAGACCAGGCCACGCCCGCCAGAGCGGTGTTGTCAGCTTCCGTTCCTCCGCTGGTGAAAATTATCTCATCGGATTGCGCACCGATAGCTGCCGCAATTTTCTCTCTTGCCTCATCCAATACGGCTTTGTTGTCCTGTCCATACGAGTAGAGACTGGAGGGATTACCGAACGCATCGGTAAAATAGGGCAGCATGGCCTTAACCACCTCGGGGTCGGTGGGGGTGGTGGCCGCATAATCCAAGTAGATTCTCTTCATAATTAAAACTCTCCCAAGAACATTTTGATCAAATATTTCCTGACCGATATTTTATGCTGCCGTTGAGGCTGCCATCTCCGGTTTGTTTTTACGTCTTCTGATATCGATAATCTCAGCCATAATGCTAACGGCGATCTCTTCAGGTGTTTCGGTAGCTATAGGCAAGCCTATTGGCGAATGAATTCTGTCGAGTGCGGCTTGCGTTACTCCTTCGGCTCTCAGATTTGAAAACACGGTTTTCGTCTTTTTACGACTGCCTATCATACCGATATAACCAGCAGAGGTATTAACCGCCTGCGCCAGAACCCTCTGATCTTCCAAATGCCCCCGGCAGGCGATAACCAGATACGAAACCTTGTTCAGGTTCAAACGACGTACCATGTCAGCGGGGTCTTCTACAAAAAATTCGTCAGCTTCAGGGAATCTGGCTTCACAGGCATAAGCCGGCCGGTCGTCTATAACGGAGACACGAAAACCAGTCATCTTGGCTATTTTAGACACAGCAAAACCTATGTGCCCGGCACCAAAAATATAAACCGTTGGCTGCGGTGTGATCGGTTCTACAAACACCATGCTGGGTACCGCCTGGCCATCCATTTGAAATTCAAGCAGTTTCGACGTACCGCTTTTCAATATCTCGCCCGCGGCATTATGTGCCTCTTTGTCGAGAAACGAATCACCCAGCGACCCCAGCGCACTGCCGTCTTCACGGATTAGAATTCTGGGTGTTTCGTCCCAGGCTTTCTGCCCGTTTTCCCTGACAAGAGTGGCAAGTACCGATGCGCTGCCATCTTTTTTGGTCCGTACAATTTCTTCAAAAATACCAAAGGCGGGGTTCGGTCCGATGACGTCGACGAACACCTTCATGATGCCTCCGCAAATCAGGCCTTCAGGGGTGTCAATACGACCTGTGAGATCGTAGTCAACTATCTTGGGCAACCCGCTTTTTAAAGAACTCCTGGCGGCCTCCCATACCGTGGCTTCCAAACACCCACCCCCTATGGAACCCACGATAGTCCCATCTTTCTTTACCAACATCTGGGAACCCTCAGCCCGCGGTGTAGAACCTTTGACCCCGACGACAGTGGCCAGAGCCAATGCGTCTCCCTGTTTTTGGGCTTTCATAATTTCCTGATAAATATCTTCCATATTACCCGCACTCCTGACTCATAGATATAGAATACCCTGGCGCATACGCCAGGGTATTCCAGAATATCATAACCGCTCGTTCGGAGCCATCTCCATAACGCTTTGTCGTTTTGCTGAGCTATAACAACCAGTATTTGGCATTTTAATTCATCCAATATTAGCTAAATGTATTAGGCCGTCGGTATGGCGTTGGCTTGTTTCTGGATCTGTTCCTGAAAAAGCCACGTCGAAAGATATCTCTCACCGGTGTCAGGCAATATAGCTACTATTAATTTGCCCTTGTTTTCCGGTCTTCTAGCCAATTCAAGAGCAGCCCATGTGGCTGCCCCAGAAGAAATACCCGCCAGTATGCCTTCCTCACTTGCCAGTTTTCTGGCAGTGATGCCCGCATCTTCGTTGGCAACTTTAATTATCTCATCGATGAGATCAAGCTTCAAAACTTCCGGAATAAAACCAGCCCCAATCCCCTGTATCTTGTGGGGGCCCATCTTGCCACCGGAAAGAACTGGGGATGCAGATGGTTCCACCGCCACTACCTTAAAACCTGGCTTTCTGTTTTTGAGTACCTCGGCAATACCGGTGATAGTACCACCGGTTCCCACACCCGCCACCACCACATCAACTCTACCTTCGGTATCGCGCCAAATCTCTTCAGCCGTGGTCAGGCGGTGTATCTCGGGATTGGCCAGATTCTTAAACTGCTGCGGTAAATAATAATTGGCATTCTCGGCTGCCAGTTGTTCAGCCTTCTTTATGGCTCCGGGCATGCCCTCCGCGCCAGGAGTAAGCACC
>CAZUXO010000196.1:0-4148 GCA_964624325.1 uncultured Dehalococcoidales bacterium | reverse complement strand
TGCCTATGCCGAAGTTTCCCTGGGCGAGTGGGATTGGTATTATTATGACGAACAATGGGACGAAAGTAGTTACACTGAATATAATCCTTATTATTTTGGCGGCGCCAACATTCAGGATAGCTCCAGCGGCACCATCAATATAGTTGCCGATGCCACATCTGACGGCGATTCGGCCGATGCCGATATTGACATCGTCGAAGCCAATATTGAATCTGATTCTAAAGGCACAATCGATATCATCACCAATGCCAGCGCGTTGGGCGACGATTCCGACGCCATAGTCATGATTGGGGATAGATATGTATGGGACGACTCGGGTTATTTAGGGGAAATATACGGTGGGGAATGGTATGAAGCTTATGTTATTGCTTCGGGCACATCCATTTCTAACCACTCTGACGGTACAATTACCATCAACGCCGATGCCACAGCAATCGAGGATGATGCATATGCACTATCCTGGATTGGTCAATTATGGATAGAGAATTACTCCCTCGGTGACGTGAGTGTTACAGCTAACGCTACTGCCGACGGGCTCAATGCAGATGCTTATGCGGGTATCGGTTCCACAGGCATTTCTGGCTCTTTGAACGAGGCTAACAGTGTTAATGTTGTCGCCAATGCCTTGGCCATCGGCACTGAAGCCTATGCCGAGGCCAATGCCGGAATGTCTTCCATTAATGCTAACAGCACAGGCACTATCAATAATTCAGTCACTGCCACCGCTACCGGAACTGGAGCCTTTGCCAATGCTCATGTGGATAATGCATACATCGGCGAATCCAGCGGCACTGTTGATCTGGTGACGAATGCCACCGCGTCCGGCAAAAGTGCAGGAGCCGAGGTTTCTGTCGATGCTGGTATAGACGATGGATCTTCTAATGGCAAGATTGACGTAGTCGCTAATGCCAGCGCCATTGGTTACAATGCTTCTACCTATGTCGAGGTCAACTCATACATTGAAGATGCCACAGAAGGCAAGATTAGTATTACGGCCGATGCAATAGCAATCGGAGAAAACGCGGACGCAGAAGCAGATCTATGTGGCGAAACTAGTATCAAAGATGAATCCAGCGGCAGCATAAACGTGATAGCTATATCAACCGCAACCGGAGACGCAGATGCTGATATCGAATTTGAGGACATCGGTATCTGGGGGGACAGCCATGGAACAATCAACATAGCAGCCACTGCCACGGCTACCGGTGACGGTTCTCATGCCGACGCTGGAAATGAGGATAATGTTTACCTGGAGAACGGCAGTACGGGTGACATCAATGCCGTTATCACCGCCACGGCCGATAACGGCGGGGAAGCCGATGCCAGTGTCGAAATTGAGTTTAACAATGAATCAGCCGGAGCCATCACGGTGTATACCGTAGCGGAAGCTGATGGCAACGGCAGCTACGCAGGCAGCTGGGCGTATGTGGACGAGGTTCCTGCTAGCGGCTTCTACTTCGACATCGCATCTGACGGTAACGCCTTCGCTTTGGCGGTAATGCTCTCTGACGGCACCAACGCTTTTGCCATCATCTACAGCCAAGCCAACGGCGGCGGCATCGCCGATGCCTCCATCGTAAACGAAGTTGCCTCCGCAACGGTTGGCGCAATCCCAGGATAGTCTTTCTAGTTCTGCGAATGAAGCACGGGGCGGCATAAAAACCGCCCCGTGCTTTTTGTTTTTGAGGGTGGGTACGGAGATGGCTTTCAGTTTTCGAATATCAGAGGGAATTGCCACCAACTATATTGAGGACGAGGCCAAGTTTCACCTGTCTTTTTTTGTGACAAAAGAAAAGAAGTAAAAAACGTTCTAGCTATCGTACACTGAACTCCACCTGAGGGGGTTCGAACCGGCTATCAACACCACCTTAAATTTCTCTTTGAACGTTTTATTAATAGAATTCCAGAGTGTCGAGACAATAACAAAACATTGGAAATACCATGCCTGGCTTTACACTTGAAAATTAAAGTGCGAACCATAATCCAGGAATTAGCTTTGGAGGGGCATCCATAAATGCCAAAGTGCGAGCTCGGATAGCAATTCTCTACCAGCACTTCCCTCCAGATCGACGGGAAAACTAGGCGAATTAGCCGATATGGGGCTTCGCCTCATCTAACATTTTTGCCAAGGCTATTTTGGGAATCAGTATTCTTTTTCCCCACTTAATTACTGGTATCTGACCCTGCCGCACTGCTGCATAAACAGTACTGTTGCTCGTTCCTAATGCCTTTGCTACTTCCGATACCGACATAGTGAGCCTTCCATTAGCAGTGCCAAGCAATTCAGGCATAACGATTTTGTCTTTTATTGATTGTTCTCGGACTGCGGTAGTCTGCAAATCGTGTCTATACGCCCTGGCGATGATTTTTGCGAGAACACGCAAGCCAACCTCAAATTGCCTTAGTTCCTCTGGGTTTAAATTTTCAGCGTTTTCTGTAACAATAGCCATTTCTCACCTCCTGTAAATTATTTTGTATCATATAAACTTTTCTGACAAGCTAGATATTAAAAGCTATGCGTATATTGACAAGTGGTGGCTATAGTGATACCATTCATGAGCATGGAGAGCAGAGAGGAAATAACCAAACAGATGAGGGAAAACCCCAAAGATGTGAGGTTTAGCGATCTGTGCAGGGTTTGTGATTTTTACTTTGGAGAAGCACGCACGAGTGGAAGCCACCGAATATACAAAACCCCTTGGCAGGGCGATCCCCGAATAAACATTCAGAATGACAACGGAAAAGCTAAGGCCTATCAAGTGAGGCAGGTTCTAAAGGCTATAGATAAATTGGGAGGTTAATATGGATGATAAGTATACATACCGCGTCACCTGGTCAGAAGAGGACGGAGAATACGTAGGGTTATGCGCCGAATTCCCTAGCTTGAGCTGGCTTACTAATACCCAAGAAGCCGCCTTAGAGGGCATCCGCCATACAGTTAAACAAGTAATCCAGGATATGAAAGAATCCGGCGAGAAGATACCACAACCGCTGGCGGTTAGAAAATACTCGGGGAAATTCACGGTTCGAATAACTCCAGAAATGCATCGGAAACTCCTGATCGAGGCTTCGGAAGAAAAGGTTAGTTTTAACCGTCTGATTAGCGCAAAGTTATCTAGTTGAGGGCGCGTTTTGTTCTTTTCTACGCCGGAGACGAGAGGGCTCGCGGCACGGTCAAATGCTTATACTGCACACAGGGCATTCAACCCAATGATTTCACAGCCATGACCTTCATAATAACGCAGCATTTCGTTTATTTTCCTTTTATCATAACTGGTAATGCAATCTGATAAGACAGTGACTTTATAATTTGCCTTGCGCAAGTTATAACAGGTTGATTTAACACAAGCAATTGCATCCGCTCCTGCTATGTAGAAATCACGTATTTCGTTTTTACTGATGAAGTCTGCAAATTCCTCACTGCTCAATGCGTTTCCTTTATATTTAGTAAAAACATTTTTTGATACAATTTTCAAATCCGAAGCCAACTCAGACCCACGTGTATTGGGTTTAAAAGTCCTCGTGCCGTCTGATAGATTTTCATGCCTTATATAAACAACATGAATATCATGATTAACCGCCCAATCTATGGCTTTATGTATATTATCGATGATGTCCTTGTAATTCTTTGTTATATCATTTTGAATATCTATGATGACCAACGCTTTTTTCTGCATGAGTTACCTTCACCAAATATAAATTTCCCCGCGCACTCCCACTCCCTGCTCCCGGCGCAGAAAAGATGATACGAGTTATATCATACCGAGCACAAAATTTCCATTCTCAACCGTGCGTGACGCGATTTAAAAAAACATTTTCAAAAGCTCTCGGAAAAGGGTCCTTTGTGGGGCGATCATTGTAGGCACAGAACTTCAAGCTTTGGAGTAGGACACGTTTTCAGCGGACTATCTCTGCCTATTCAGACAACAATGCTTGTATTTTCTGCCGCTTCCGCAAGGGCAGAGTTCGTTTCTTCCGATTTTCCTAGATGACTCTAGAGCTTTATTGACGCGGTTTTTTCTTAGCTGCTCTGCCTCGATTTTCAGTTGATCGATTTGGTCCATAGACAAGCTGCCGAGAGTAAGGAATTCACCGTGAACGCCGCAAAGATGATTTGATCCATTATATTCAAGCTCCAGGCACAATCG
>CAZUXO010000195.1:0-5768 GCA_964624325.1 uncultured Dehalococcoidales bacterium | reverse complement strand
AGAAACAATGCGATAGTTGTTCTTTTCTTCGGCTTGAGGGACGCCGGGAATTATCGAAGGTGCTTCCATCAAAGAAAACTGTGCATCCGCCTGTGGCAAACGGTCGATCAGTTTGAAAAACTCCAATTCACGGAAAAGGGCAACCACTCTCTCACGGTTAAATTCGTTGACGCGGCAAGCCTCCAGATCGAGTGTTACCGGTGCCCGGACTTCGATAGTAGTCAGCACCTTGCTCTGGCGAGCAACTTCTTCGTTCTGCCTCATCAAGTCCTGTATGCGAGGTGGGGTAACCTCATCAATATGTTTAAAGATTTCGTCCAAACCACCAAACTGCTGGATGAGTCGAACAGCGGTTTTCTCACCAATACCCTTTACACCGGGAATGTTGTCCGATGAGTCTCCTTTGAGGGCTTTGAGGTCTGCGATTAGTTCCGGGGGCACTCCGTATTTTTCTTTTACACGTTCTCCATCAAAGATTATAGCCTCACCTAAGGTGTTTGGATAAAGGATACGCACGTGCATGCCCACCAGTTGCATGGCGTCAGCGTCACCGGTGAGAATGATTGTTTCGATGCCCAGCCCAGCGGCTTGATGCGAAAGCGCCCCCAAGACATCATCAGCTTCGAATCCATCCAGCTCATAAACCGGAATATTGAAATCTTTAACCAGCTCGCGTGTCCGTCCAAGCTGCCCCACTAATTCATCCGGGGTACTGGGACGGTTGGCTTTGTAGTCCACAAACAATTCGTGGCGAAAGGTAGGTCCTTTTTTATCGAAGGCGACAGCACAGTGCGTCGGCTTCTGGTCTGCCAGTACCTTGAGCAACATGGAGGTAAAGCCGTAAACAGCGTTTACCAATTCGCCAGAACGTCTGACGGTGAGCGGAGGAAGCGCATGGAAAGCGCGGTGCACCAAGTTGTTGCCATCGACAAGAAGAAGGAGCGGCTTGCGAGAGTTGGGCATGGGCTAATTATAGCAGAGAAAAACCCCAGGCGGGCGACTCATTTGGTTCAACCTCATCAAGGAAACAGGGATATTCTTGCCACAAGGCCAAGGGCGGGGATATTCTGGACGAGTCATCAATAGTTCGCTGACCACATGGTGAATGCCATGCGTTACGCCGTGTTTCAGATGGTAGAACGCTTAGGCTTTGCCACTGCTCAGCCAAGAGAAAGTGTTGCGCCGAGGTAGTATTGCTTAGATGACGATCGGCATAGCACCGCTGAAGTTGAAGCCAAATATCCGGCATAACTAACTTTTTCATCTTTCGAAAGCAGGCCCGGGTCATTAACCCCATGAAATGGCACGCATTCTTTGTTAATCTACCACGCGAGCCAAAAACCATTATGCTGACATTGAGCCAGTACTCACGTTATAGAGTAAGTAGATACGGAAATATTGTCTCGGCGTCGTCTGTTATATACTGTTAATCAGGCTTGAGGTCATTAGATGAGCGCCGAGACGCTAAAAGAAAAAGAAACTGAATTGGCCAGTATGTTCGAGATTTATTACGACCGTATCTCGCGGTACGCTTATGTACGCATCGGCGACATGGCATCAGCTGAAGACATTGCAGGAGAGGTTTTTCTGAAAGCCCTAAAAGCGCTTCCTTCCTATCGCGAGCGAGGGTTGCCCATGGGTGCCTGGCTTTTTCGCATCGCCCACAATCTGGTGGTGGACTTTTTAAGGCAGAAATCCAAAAACCACATTGTGCCGCTGGAGGATATCGACCTGCCCTCGGAGGTCAACCCGGCGCTGCAAGCGGAAACCCGTCTCGAAATGGAGAGAGTCAACCGGGTCATGAAAGGCCTCAGCCCGGCGCAGCAGGAAGTTATTCACCTGCGTTTCCTGGCTGAGTTAAGCTCGAAAGAAACAGCTGCCGTCATGGGTAAGAGTGATGGCGCCGTGCGCGAGTTGCAGAGCGCAGCAATTACCAGATTGAAACAATTGCTGGTGGAATAATGGATGAAAATGAAAGAATTCGATTTAATTTTAGATAAATGTATCGACCAACTCGCTTATGGTGAGACGATTGACGCTTGCCTGAAGTCTTATCCGGAGTATGAGGATGAACTGCGCCCAGCGCTACAAATGGCGGCCATGGTTAAAAACGATAACATCTTTGAGGCGGACACGGATGCAAAAGCGACAGCCCGCAGACGATTTTACCAGGCAATGGCGCAGCAGCCAGTAGAAAGCAAGCGCTTTTCCCCGTGGAGGCTAGCTGCGTGGCCGGTGGCTCTTGCGGCCACTGCTGCTTTACTGCTGGTAACCGTAGTGGGATACAACGCACTACAGCAACCCGGAATTTCGTCTTATGTCGCAGTCGCTAGCCCTCAAGGAAACTTTGTATTTTCCATCAGTGATGCCATAAATGCCATCGCTGATTTTGAAAGCCTGAATATAACCATCGAAAGGGGGGGGCTGTTAACTTCTTCAGGCTGGATAGAATTCGCGCCGGAGATAAGGACTCTCGACCTCTCGCTGCTACCGGGTGAAAAAACACAGGATATCTGGCGCGGCAACATGCCGGTAGGGCGGTATTCCAAGGTGTTTATCTACGTCTCGGACGTGCAAGGGGTGCTCAAGGCACATGGCCAGACAGCCGACCTCAAGGTACCCGGAAACAAGATACAGATTAATTCTGCCTTCAGCATCGGCGCCGGAGGCGTCACCGGGTTCACCTTTGACCTGACAGTGACCTCAAGTGGCAATCCAAAAAACGGTCTGCAGTATATGCTCAAACCACTTATGAGTGAAAGCGGGGCGAGCAATACCCCGGCTGAAATTTCGGTATCGGATAAAGGCAATCCTCACAAATCCTAACCTCCGACCTGACATCCGAAAGCCCTTTCACGTTATTACTATTGGATCACTGAAAAAGGAGAGGAATATCATGAAAAGAAACTTGGTAATATTAACTATTCTGACGGCGTTCGCATTGCTGTTTGTCAGCTGTGCCGTGGTCACCACGACAACCATTCCCAACACGATAACCAGCGGCAGCAAGACGTCCGAGGGCAGCAGGCTGTCGAACACCACGGCGGTGGGCATGGGATACGTCAACATACTGGTAACTGACGCTCCGCCCAGTAATAATGTAACCAGCATAATGGTTACGGTTTCCAGCGTAAGCGTACATTTTGGCGGGGGAGAAGCAACGGTCACGCCAACCACCAGTTCTACTACCACTTCTGGCGCGACTACTGCTACGGCATCGACCACTGCCACAACAACAAGTGCTAGATCTACTACAACAACCACCACATCACACGAGCCTTCTGGGGAAACAGGAAAATGGATAACCATACCTATAAGTGGACCTAATCCATTCGATTTGCTCAAGCTACAGGGTATCAATGAAGTACTAGGCACGAGCCCGCTTCAGGCCGGCAGGTACACACAAATCAGGATGGAGATCAACAAAGTGGAGGTCTCCCTAGGTGGAGGCGCACTGCAGGAGGCTACTTTGCCAAGCGGCGAGCTTAAATTCGTAAGGCCGTTCGATGTCATTGACGGTGTGACTACTAACGTCAAGCTGGATTTCGATGCACAGAAGAGCGTGAACGTCACCGGCAACGGCAAGGTCATGGTCAAGCCTGTCGTTAAACTGGCGATCACTAACGAAGGTTCTAACCAATTGGCGTCAGTAACCGGCACCATCGGCGCAGTGAATGTCCAGACATCCACCGTATCAATCATGCCCACGGGCAAGACACTGGCCACCGTCCTAGGAATCACCCCACAAACTGTGATAATCCTGGATGAGAACGAAGTGACACTGGCGGGTTTGGCGGCATTACCGGTCGGCAGTACCGCCACAGCTTCATATTATCCCAACAGCCTGAAAGCCGTCAGAATTGAGATTGAGACTCCGCAGTCTACGACAACGACTGTGTAAACAGCAGCAACCGGTTGAATTACTAAAGGGCACTATCTAGATAGTGCCCTTTAGTTTTGAAGAAAGCAAAATAGGCGATCAGTCATCTTCTTTCATGAGGAAAATGTTACAGGGTATTCGTGTCCAACGACATAACTACAAAATAGTGCAAGAGCGTGGAGTAAAAGATTAAAGGTATCATCAACTAACGGCAATTTTTGACTATTTAGATTTTTTCCAGGAAGCACCTTTCCATTCAAAAGTTTTTCTGCATTTGATACACTTTTCTACCTTTTTACGTTCCGGGTTAATAATTTCATGGTCGGCAAATTTTGAATACTCCGGCACCCTGCGAGCCCTTCTTACCATTACGGGAACGATAAAAAGAATCAGAAACAACACAATGATAAAAATAAAATCCATGAATCCGGTCTCCAGTCAAAGCATGCGTAATTTTTGGTGCACAACAGTATAACATACCGATAAACGCATGGACTGCCTTTGCCAGACTATCCCGAGAGATAATGTTACGCCAGAATATTTTTCTGAGGGTTTAAAAAATAGATATGGTCAATTGAGTGGTTACAATATCATGCTTGAGGATGCCGAGAAACCACATGCCCTTGGAACACATGAAATAGTTGCCCTGCGACCGAGCGTGGAACTTTATGCCTAGCAGGGTGATGAAAAACCTGATTTTGCCAAAATCTTCTGGATTTCAGGCATGAGGTTGGGGCTGATTTACCATTGTTACCCTCTTTTTCATCACCTTGCTAAGATATTATAGACGGCTACAAGCCAATTGACATGCGGTTCATTACACCTATAAAATGAGTTTGCTAGAAGCGGCTGACACCGCTATGATAACGGGATTTTATCAATGAGACTTAAACACGCTTTGGCTCTGTTTGCTCTTTTGCCCATACTGGTGTCGTTTTTGTTGATGACGTTGCTGTCGGATTCACGGCTACCAGATACTGGTGAGCGATTTACTCAATCATTAGAAACTATGAGTGGCAAGCAACTCTATGAAACCATGTGTCTTATGTGCCACATGACTCAATGTGACGCTCCCGGTGATATCTCCGGCAAAGGACTGCCGGAGCAAACAGTGACCGAGGCAATTATGTGGGGAACCGGGGGAATGCCGTCATTTGGGGATACATTCAATACGGAGCAGCTACAAGCAATAGTGTCTTATGTTACCGGAAGTTCTAAAGGGCAACCCCCACCTGAGATAACCGCAGCCGGACCAACGGCCTTTCTCTATTGGGACAAGTGTAGCGGTTGCCATGGCGTAAAACGTCAGGGTGGTACAGGGCCGGCTCTTGTTCCCCAGAGGTTGGTCGGTACTGACGAAGAGGTTCTCAAACAAGTCATCAATAACGGTCGCCCAAGCACGGCTATGCCCCCATGGGAAGGAGCTCTCACCGGCCAGCAAATGGATGACCTGGTTGACTATATCCTGTCTCCGGTAGAGGAATCTGCCCTGACCTGGGGAATCGATGACATGTGCTCAAATTGCGTGAAAGTAACCCCGATCGAACAGTTGCCAGTTGCGCCCACCTGGGGTGGCAAGACCGAAGACCTTATGGTAGTGACCCAGCGTGAGATTGGGCGCCTGATGTTCATTGATAGCGCAACAAACAGGGTAGTAGGGGATATTGAGGCCGGTTACGCTATCCATGCCCCCACATTTACCCCGAAAGCCGTCAGCGACCGCTGGTTATTTGCGATAGCCCGCAATGGCTGGCTAATTAAGGTTGACCTATACAGTTTACAGGTAGTGGGGAAGATTCGGGTTGGACTCGATTCAAGAGGCACTGCTGTCTCTACTGATGGCAAATACGTTATAGTCGGAAACTACATCCCCAACACTGCTGTGATC
>CAZUXO010000194.1:0-3727 GCA_964624325.1 uncultured Dehalococcoidales bacterium | reverse complement strand
ATGATTTTGTAATCTTTTAATTGATATAGTATACAGCACGAATAAAGGAGGTAAATCATGTTTCGAAAATCGTCACTTTTCATGGCAATACTACTTTTGGTGCCGATTGTTGCATCGTGTGCAACCGCACCTACCACGCGTACGATTACTGTTACTCAGACTCCGATTACCACAACAATAACCACCATCAAAGTGCCTAATCCCACTACAGTCATTTTCCCAACCCCCACAGTAACAAGCACTCCAACCAAGACCGCAGGCCAGCTCGCCGCTATCGGTGAAGCGCGATATGACGGCAATTGTACTTTTACTTATTGCCACGCTGGGTTTGGGCCGGGAAACCAACCGAACATCAGCACCCCTATAATCAGCTATTTTAAAAATGCCGCTGATTTATACTTTTTCATGAAGAGCTTCATGCACCATCCGGACACGGTGTCTTTTCTAACTGATGACCAATATATTGAAATTGAAGCCTACGTGTTGATCCAGAATGGTGTATTAAAAGAGGGAGACCTCTTCGGTGCGGGCAACATGGCTTCGGTGCTCATAAAGTAATAACTAAACCCACAGATGGCTTTTAAAACAAGAGAAAAAGGGGCTGGGATTCCAGCCCCTTTTTCTCTCTTCACCCTGGAATTAACTTTTTGGTAAAGAGCGAACCCATTCGCTAGTCCTTTAAGCAGCATCGCACTTTCAACGCAGACTTCTTGGTTTGGAGCTATCCGTCTCTTGAGCTGGAATTCTTATTGTTGGTTTGATATATGATGGTTTAAACTGAGAGGGGTTCACTCAGAGTCACCAGTGTATAACCTGTCCCAAACCGCCTCCAAAATAGGCATCCATTCCTGCTCATCACCCAACCCACCACGGGTTTGCCGCATTCCGAAGCTGTCCACGATCCATTGGCCAATAGTTGCGTGGAATACTTTTAGATTCTCGCGCGGAGTCATGACCACTGAAGCTTTGGTTTCAGTATCCATGTGAGCGAGCAACATGTCAGCGGCTTCCGCTAAGGGGAAAGGCCACTGGCGCATGACAGGTTGTTTTTTAAAGTTATGAATATCGGGCATTTTCAGCAATCCTCATTTTATTAACCAGTTCCCAGGTAATACCGGGTTAGACCGCTTTTAAATATCTCCAGTATATTACAAAAGGTCAAGTCTGTTATGGCACAGCCCTCATAGTTAGACAACCTGTAGATTTAGAAAAACTCCAGCATTTTTAGCTTCGAGCGGCGGTGGCTGATAAACCCCGGCTCCATATAATCTCGTCTAATTATATCCATTCTCTCAGCCGACAATCAATACATTGGCCCCGATGATAATAAACAGATCAGCGGACAAATCCAGAGGATTACTGCCCGAGCGCATAACTCCTGTTAATAGACCGAGATGCCTGCTGCACTGCCTTCGGCCGAGAGTTTTACCACACCAGCGGGTAACACTACACAGCTGGCGAATATAAGCACTCCCTCGCTGAATTCAGTATAATTCTCATCTTCGGGGACTTATTTGTGCTCATCACTTCTACCCTATCCCCAATCTTTCAGGCTCAATACGTCTTTGGGATTAAGCCCGAAACACTTTATCATATCCACCCAGGTATAACCCTGGTTAACTTCCTTAAGCATATAAGCTGTGACTGGGGAATTTTTAATGGCGTAAATCCTCCCGCGATAAGCTTCCCCGGGTATCGGCCAGCCTTTGTCTGCGGCTCGTTGACGCGAAATAATCGGCGACCAGTAGGAATACGCTATCTCGTATGTGGTGATCTCGACGCATTGCTGTACGCTGGTGGAATATCGGGAACAACATTACCTACTATCGCGCTCTCGAAGCCTCCGACAAGAATCGTGAAAGTGGTAACAACACAGCAATGATGATAGACCAGACTTTAAGTCCCGGATTTCTCAACCCTAATAAACAAAGCCTGACTATTCTATGGTGAGCATTCCGTTTTTTGTTTGGATTTAACAATTGCACTAATAATAGGCCCCAGTTTGCCTGCTTCATAGCCTACGTTCAAAATCTGAATATCGTCTGGAAGCGAGGCTGCTGCAGCGGCGCTCGCCTCTCCAACTTCGACGCCTGGTTGCGAGGATTCCGCTGGGGTGGGAGTGGCTGGCGTTGATTCCTGTAAGGGTGCTGCGTTTTCCACCTTAGTCTGAACAAACGGCTCGCGGCAGATGACAAAACTCCCCAGCCGGGGTTTCAACACCCGGTGATGGCGTTTTACCATTTCCATCTTGCCTTTTTCAACCCAACTCCCGTCCTCCATAATGTTAACCAGTATGTCGGGCCGTGCTGTGAAAGTGTAATCAGCCGCTAAATTGAGTTCCTCCGCTGAATCACCCAGATACACCGCTAAATTGGGCCAGGCAGTTCTTCCCTCGTATTCTCTGTGCACATTTTCTACTTTATACCACTCAACATTTTTGCTTAGAGCCCGCGCTTTTCGGTAAACATCATGGAAATCAGTGCAAATCGAGGCAAACGTTTGCAGGGCATTAGAGTGGAGTATGACTTTCGGTACCAAAGACGGGGTGTACTGGCTGATATCCAGCGGGATGGTCTCGGCAGCGACAATGTCAGGCACGTCTTCCGTAAACCACCCTGGACGTGTCTCCGCATCATTCAGACCGGGATCAACAGATTGGTCGGCTACCGGCACGATGTACGCCGCATCGGGCTTCATAAGCTGCAGCAAGGACAACAACACCCAGTTTTCGTAGCCTTTGGCAAAGCTGGTATTGAAAGAATTCTGGATGATATTAGCCGCCCTTGCTTCGAACCCCTCCACGTCGGTGGTATTTTTCAGCAGATCAAATAGGGGGTCAAAAAGTTTGCGAGTCAAACCATCGAGCGGGTCGAGTAAAAGCCACCTGTAATTTGGCCCGATTTCAACGCTTTTTAATTTTAAATATGCCGTAATCTGTTGCCTGGCTTCTGCAAATCTAGCGCCCAAAACCGCCGCCTCTTCCAGGAGCCCCGGGAAAGACTCTTTGACATAGTCTGTGCAGACTGTGTTGAAGAGTTTATAAAATCCAGAACGGTCGTCATCCGGAATAATCATGACCGATTCATTGATCTGTATCGATGGATGGGCGGTTACGTATTGTGTGAGTTCATCGTACTTCTGATGCCATGTGCTCAATTCATTCCTCCAAGAATTTTTTTTGGGCACGTTAAATCGTACCCGCCGTTTAGATGGACGCTCGCACACTTTGCTTCGAAGATTGTCCGAGGAAAGCATCCCCGCGCAATTAAATAGAGGGTTCTACCCCGGGAATCCTGACGATTCTTTTTACGTTCTTGTCACGAACCGGGCTACTCTGAAGGCACTCCTTCGGGATGTTCTGCAGCCCACTGGTCGGTATTGTATTCCTGTCCGAGAAGTTCTTCAATTTCGCTGCTGGTTGGTTCTCGAGTCTGATAATCTGAATGGATGCGCTGTGTTGCCGTCAGGCGCTCCCGCATGGCTCGATAAAAAGGCCAGGCGTTAAGCGCTACTGTCCCGGTGCCGTTGCACACTTTATCAGGCACGATGCCTTTCATCACGGCCGCATCGACTCGAGTGGCAATAGGAGCGTCTGGTAATGTCATAAAATAGATGCTGTAGCTGGTCGATATTCTCGAGAGAGCCGGAACCTGCGCCACGACGATCTGGTCATCCAGCATCTTACCCGTTATATTATCGATCAAAACAAACTTCACAAAACCGTCGG
>CAZUXO010000193.1:0-2628 GCA_964624325.1 uncultured Dehalococcoidales bacterium | reverse complement strand
AATGCCATCGCTATGGCCGGCGGACGTCCCGAGTATATGCCGGTCGTAGAAGCGGCAGCTTTCCAGATTATCATCACTGCCAGTACCGGGCTAGCCAGCTCCATGTCGGCCTGGCCCCTGACGATGGTGCACGGCCCGATTTCACGCCAAATCCGCCTCAGCAACGGCTTCGGCCTGTGGGGGCCTGACCCCAAGCACTCCAACACTGTCCTCAAGCGTGCCATCTGGAACATCCACCAGAACGTCGGCAACATGGTTTCCGGTGAGGGCACCATCGGCCAGTACGGCGACCAGCGTCCCGGTCTGTGTTTCGCAGAGAACGAGGCCGGTTATCCCACCCCAGCCTCCGACTGGCCTACCTATTCCGTCGCCCGCTACGGTCGCACATTAGGTACAAACTCTGTAACTTACGGTAACTGCACCGATGGTTACTCCACATGGGTGCCGCGCGGTGAGGGCGGCGAGGACAAGCCCACCGAGCTAGTCGAAGGCTTAATCAGGGTATCCGAGAACATCAGGAGTATGCCAGTCTCTGGCGTACCCGGCAATTCCAAAGGCGGCGCGGTGATGATTCCGTTCCCTTCGTACGTGCTGAGATTCTATGCCAGCGGCGGCTATACCCTGGCTTCCATGCAGAAGGGTATCGCTGACCTGTGCTGGTATACCCTTAATGACACCAAGGACCTTTCAGCCGTCAAGAGGGCCTGCGCCAGCGCCAACCCGCCGGTTGACCTTAGCAAGCTCGACCCGCTGACCAAGTATAACCTGCGCACCGACCCCACCACAGTTCATATCGTGGGCTTTGGCGGCGACCACACCTCGGCGGCTCGCGTTATTCCCAGCTGGGGCGCGCAAGGCAACCAGCTCATCACCCTGCCCAAGAGCTGGACACAGTTGCTGGCGGATAACGTGAGAGACCTTGGTCCTATCCTGCCATTGACACTTACTAACTGCGACTAAAGTCATAACATAGTATAACTTGCTATTGGTTAGTAAAAGTGCTAACTTAGAGTGGTGGCTAGATTGCCACCACTCTAAGTTTCAGCCAAGGAATAAGAACTGGAGAGACATATGAAAAGTAAGGTCATTGCCGGGTTAATTTTCGCATCACTCTTAATAGCAGGTTGCGGCGGAGCCAAAGCGGCTACACCAGCAGCTTCCTCAGCCCAACCAGCAACTACTTCAGCCAAACCGGCGACCACCACGCCTGTAGTGGCTTCAAATACTACAAAACCACCGGCAAGTGGTGCCCAGGTATCATCCCCTGCGGTAGTGCTACCAAAGGGAGTAAAGTACATAACTGTTGAAGAACTTTACCCGCAGTTTAAAGTGGGAGATGAAACTCTAATATGGACTTACCAATCGGTAGATGCCAGGGAAACAGACCCGTTCAATAAGGGACATATACGCAATGCTATCAATATCCCACCAGACACTTACAATACCGCTTCAGGTAAGGAAAGTATTTTTGCCGGTCTAAGGGACCTGCCCAAAGATAAGACGGTAGTCTTTTACGATGATATTGAGACCAATGCAATCGCACTGGCAGGGCAGCTGGCTGGCATGGACTTTGCCAATCTTGATATCAGAGTATTAAAGGGCGGCATGGATGCCTGGACAACGGCTGGATACCCAAGCAGATCAGCCGAACAATGAGCGATGGTATAGTACTGCGGCAGTTGCCGCAGATGAAACAGAACAAGGTTAACGCTTTAGTTTAAATAAATACTAGTAAATTTACAGATTCAAAGGGTGGGGGCAGAAGCCCCCACCCAAGTTTCCCCCACCTTCATTCACCATAGAACGGTTGCCTGGAGAACTATGCGAAATAAAATCGTTGGGGGGTTGCTTCTAATTACTTTGTTGACAAGCTGTAGTGGAGTGAAAGGCACAATTTTTTCACCGACAGCAACAGCCCAAACGTCAAATACTTCCCCCTTGCCTGCCGTGACAACCACCAGTGCGGCGCCCACGCCGCCGGAAACTAAAACCACATCGCTTCCCTCTTCAATACTAACTTCAGCCATAGGCTATATCACTGCAGACCAATTAAAACCTTTGTTTGATACATCGGCATTAGCCGGAAAGTGGAGTTATGTATCCGTGGACGCCAGGGATGGCAGCGCTTGTTTAATGGGAACCATCGGCTTCGCCACGATTTATGGCACCGATGAAACGTCTATAAATATTCCACCAGATTCCGACCAGCAGAGCACGCTGAATGCTCTAAAAGATCTTCCACGGGATAAACTGATAGTCTTTTACGATGACTTCGAAGACCTGGCGCCCATTCTGGCGAAGACATTATTGAGTTTGAACCTCGGTTACGACCCTTCGAAACTCAAAGTATTAAAGGGCGGTATAAATTTGTGGATAGAAAAGGGGTATCCCACAGTATCTGCCCAAGTTTGAGCGCTACCACAATAACTGCGGCATTTGCCGCAGCAAGTCAGAAGGGGTTCAAGCTTTATCTAGCATAGGTATGAGGTTGCAAGGTATGTCAAACATCGGAAGAAATGCCCCCTGTCTGTGCGGAAGCGGCAAAAAGTACAAGAGTTGCTGCCTGAGTCGAGCAAGCGTGCCACCGAAAATTGATATGGTGCAAGATTATATTAGGCTCAACAAAAT
>CAZUXO010000192.1:0-2653 GCA_964624325.1 uncultured Dehalococcoidales bacterium | reverse complement strand
CTGAACACTCTTTCCCTACACGACGCTCTTCCGATCTTTTTCACCTGGACTAAATCTCCCGGCTTCACGCCAAATTCATTTGCGGTTTTTTCTGATATATTGGTGATACAGTTACCAAAATGGTCAAGGTAGACTACAGTTCCTAAAAGTCTATTGTCAGCAATCGTAGGCTCTTGAATATCCAGGGTTTTGAAGTCGGTCAACGGGGTTCCGACATCCTGCGGGCGATAGCCTGAAGCAATAAGTGCGCCTATTTTACCCTGTATGCGTTCGGCAGAGAGCTCTTTTGTGGGCTTATCAAAAAGTTCCTGGTTGGTTACCTGATAAATGGCCTTTATGCCCGCGTTCTTGATAACGTAAGTCAAAAGTCCGTTATCAGGCAGTACAAAGAGCTGATTCTTGTTTGTTGTAAGCACAAGGTATTTTGGTTCCGGCCGCGTATAGGGGGCTATGACGCCAATAAAGACCGTGTTCTCAGGGAATTCCTTTGCGGCAATGTCCAGGATGAAAGCACCGGTAGCTATATCAAATGCCGGAACACTGTGAGAGGCATCGATCAACACAGCTTCGGGATTATTATTATAGATGATTCCTTTTAACTGAGAGATTCGATAGTCTTCACTTCCGTAGTCTGTTAATAGAACTATCGGCATATTGACTTCTTGCTGACCGGCGCATCCCAGGGCAACTGAGATGAATGCAACCGTTGAAAACAGTAGAATCAATATCAGGCTGATTTTTTTCAAAATTTCTCTCCTTTAGCCCGATTCAGCATATGATTTGGATCCCGGTAGGTGGACAGAGTGGAGCCTATATAACCATACTTCCGCTATGCGGCCCCAAATAAATCTATGTTAACATGACCCCAGGCAGGATTAAAAGTTTTTCCTCCGTGTATAATATACTCTTGGATACAACTGTAACAGAGGTAATCCATAATGCAGCAAATGTATTCTTGCCCCAACTGTAGAGCGCCGGTGGCTTACGGCCAGCCGCAGTGCCAGAACTGCAAAATGGTTTTTAACTGGCAACTGCCGCAATCTCAAAGCCAGGATCAAACGCAAGATAGTGATGACCAGCCGGGACTATGGCAGCGGATAATGGACCACAAGGGAACCATTGCGAAAATAGCCATAGCACTGGCTATTGTTGCCGCGCTTATCGGCGCGGGCATCGGCCTGCAGGGGGAAGTCTCTAAGTGGTTCGCAGCGCCGGTTGTGGCATCGTTCGATACCAGTTCTTCCACGATTACAGCGGGTCAAGAGGCAATTTTGCAATGGAATGTTATCGGGGCAGACTCGGTTTCTATCAGCCCGGGTATAGGGACAGTTCCTTCCAGCGGAACCAGGAAAGTATCTCCCGAAACGACGACAACGTATACAGTGTCAGGCAATAAAATGTCTCAATCTGCGCGTAAGTCGGTAACCATTACGGTTACCGGTATTCTGCCTTCAATAAGCAATTTCAGTTCCAACACTGACAGTATCATTGCCGGTCAGTCAGCGACGTTGTCGTGGAGCGTTGCGGATGCAATGTCGGTCTCTATCAGCCCCGATGTAGGGACTGTATTGTTAAGCGGAACGAAAGGCGTGTCACCAACTTCAACTACCACCTATAAGCTAACAGCGTCCAATGGCGCCGGCAATTCCACCGCATCAACAACGGTTACGGTAACTATATCAAACGTACCTGTTATAACCGCTTTTGGTGTCAGTCCGGCCTCTATTAAGTCCGGCGAACCCTCAACCCTGGCCTGGGATGTTATCGGCGCAAAATCAATCAGTATCAGTCAAGGCATTGGCGGCGTCGCGGCAAAAGGCTCTATGTTAGTAAAGCCCGTAGCGACCGCTACCTATGAATTGACGGCTTCCGGTGACTACGGTTCGGTAACCAAGTCAGTTACGGTTAGCGTGGATACAACGAATACAACAAACACCGCGGACACGGCGATCACGAAAACCCCACCCGCCATTAATACTTTTTCTGCAAGTAAAAATTCAATTACGTTGGGAGATAATATAACCTTGAACTGGGCGGTTACAAGGGCGAGGACGGTCTCAATCGGTCCGGATGTCGGCAGTGTGCCGTCTTCAGGTTGGACGATGGTAATACCCACCGCCACCACCACTTATAAATTGTCCGCCGTCAACACCTTCGGTACAGAAACGAAAGAAACTACTGTTACGGTGAATACGTTAACCGATGGAATCGTGCCGTTAGTAAAATCCTTTACCGCGGCGCCCAGCACCATTCCCGTGGGTGGAACGTCAAGCCTCTCATGGGAAGCAAAGGGATTCACCATCCTTATTATTGACCAGGGTATCGGCATCCCGATTTCAAAATATTCGCAGCCGGTATCGCCTGCTGAAACTACCACCTATACTCTGACCGCCATAAATAGTTTCGGCACTGATAACGCGACTGTCACCGTGACTGTAGGCCCCTGATATATCCCTGCGGCTGACTGTGCGTAAAAGTTGCATCCGCGGCCTATTTATAGTAGAATTGCAAAGGTGGTTCTAGTTCAGGTTATCACAGCCTAAGTTAAATTCCTTCCAAATTTATCCAAAGTTCGGGTGACCCCAGCTCTAACCAACTATTTATAAAAGGAGGTCATCCAATGAGTTTTTCAGACAAATCTATCCAATGTTCA
>CAZUXO010000191.1:0-14537 GCA_964624325.1 uncultured Dehalococcoidales bacterium | reverse complement strand
ATTTTCCCATGACAGAAGTTTCTACAGGAATTACCGTGAATGAGCCAGAGGAGCCAGGTGCTTTTATTATTGACGAGCATTTGATTCTCGATCTCTCTGAAGCCGTGCGGCAGTATGCTTTGATGGGAATCCCGATGAAGCCTCTTTGCCGTCCCGAGTGTCGGGGTATATCGATAGTATAGAAATATTTTAAGGAGTAAGAACGAGTTATGGCACCACTACCTAAGAGAAAAATTGCACACGCGAGACAGGGCGAGCGCCGAAGCCACATGAAACTTAAGGCTGAAGCTTTAGTAAATTGCCCACAATGCACCACCCCAAAGTTACCCCACCATGCCTGCACTAATTGCGGCACTTATAATGGGCGTGAGGTCATAGAGATCAAAACCCCCAAGAAAAAGACGGCATAAGCATCTGAAGGATTGAACTATATTCAGGAGAGATTGACAATGACTCATCCTCCCAGTATCGCGTTTGTTTTCCCCGGTCAGGGCTCGCAGTTTGTGGGCATGGGTAAAGACATCTACGAATGTTTCGCGCAGGCACGCGCTGTTTTTGACATCGCAGATAAGGCAATGGGATTTAAGCTCTCACAGTTATGTTTTGAGGGGCCTGAAGAGAAACTGCGTTTGACGATCAACGTCCAACCAGCGATAGTAACTTACAGTTTGGCATTGTTGGCTGTGATGCAATCCGGGAGCCATTTCAAAACTCCTGGCTACGCAGCAGGGCATAGTTTGGGTGAGTATACTGCTTTATGCGCCGCCGGTTCACTTAGTGTGTCCGATTGTATTTTACTGGCGCGAGAGCGCGGAAGGCTCATGTATCAGGCCAGCATTAAGGGTCCAGGTTCTATGGCCGCTGTCATCGGTTTGGCTGATGACGTGGTAAGGCAACTGATTGCCGAGACTGGCGTTTCCGTCGCCAATTATAATTGCCCCGGACAGATCGTCATTAGCGGTGAGACCAATCGCTTGGAAAAAGCTATGGGACTCGCGACTTCCCGCGGAGCTCTTAAAGTGGTTCCGCTCAAAGTAAGCGGTGCTTTCCATACTTACCTAATGCAGCCCGCTGCCGACGGACTGATGCAGGCCATAGCAACGGTTGCTTTTAACCCTCTATCCTTTCCGGTGATTGGAAACGTGAGCGCAAAGCCTTTGATGTTTGTTGGTGATGTAAAGGATGAACTTGTACAGCAGCTCTGCCATCCGGTGCAATGGCAAATAACCATTGAATATCTCTTATCGCATGGCGTTGAGACGTTTGTTGAAATAGGCCCAGGAAAAGTGCTTTCAGGGCTTATCAAACGCATAAATAGAGATATCAGAACAGTTAGTATTGGAGACACCCAATCACTCAACGGCTTCATGGGAAAGGGGATGGTTTAATGGATTTTTCTGGAAAGGTAGCAATAGTCACCGGAGGTGGCCGAGGAATTGGCAAGGCTATTATCCTAAAACTTGCATCGAAAGGTGCCATAGTGGTAGTCAACGATATTCATTCGACTGGTGCCCAGGCAGTCGTAGACGAGATAAAGGTTAAAGGAGGAGTTGGTTTGGCAATTGCCGCTGACGTAAGTTCATCGACAGACGTGGCAGCTATGGTAGATGCCGCAATTGTCGAATATGGGCATATTGACATTTTGGTCAATAATGCTGGCATCACCCGCGATCAGCTTCTTATGCGCATGACTGACAGCGAATGGGATGATGTGATAAATATAGATCTTAGAAGTGTCTTTCTTTGCACTCGAGCGGTAATCAAGCACATGATCAAAGAGCGAAAGGGCCACATCATCAGCATCGCGAGTATTGTTGGCTTAATGGGGAATGCAGGCCAGGCGAACTATGCAGCAGCCAAAGCAGGCATCGTTGGTTTTACCCGTTCTATTGCGAAGGAAGTGGCTTCCCGAGGTATTACTGCTAATGCCATAGCTCCCGGATTTATCGAGACTGACATGACGGCCAAACTATCCGAAAAGCAAAAGCAGGATTTGATGTTGCGGATTCCGCTGGGTTTTCTTGGCACTCCTCAAGACGTAGCTGAGGCCGTGTCTTTTTTGGCTTCGGATGAGGCTCGTTATATCACCGGACAGGTTATCATTATAGATGGTGGCATGGGCGGAGCGTAAATTAGTATTCTATACATTCCTATTGGAAACGTATGATAGGCGAACGACGCAAGGCGCGCGAGTTAGCTCTGCAGGCATTATTTGAGATAGATCTGGCTAGACATGCTTCGAACGAAGTAATGGCGCGCACAATTGAAGCCAGCAACCTTTCCCCCGAAGGTGCTGTTTTTGCACGTGAACTCCTAGAGGGAGTGTCTTGCAATCGGGATAAAATAGATGACCAGATAAAACGTTGTGCCCCAGCGTGGCCGCTGGAACAGATGGCCATTGTTGATCGGAACATTCTCAGGCTTGCAATCTACGAACTTTTACACAATAATGTAGTCCCTGTAAAGGTAGCCATCAACGAAGCTGTGGAACTGGCCAAAAGTTTCGGTGCCGATAACTCTCACAGATTCATAAACGGCGTGCTGAGTTCTATTAGCAATCTGGCTACAAGATAGCGTTGGAGGTACAATTGGCGACTGTTTATGAACGCGTAAAGAAAGTTACCATGACCCAGTTGGGGGTGACCGAAAACGAGGTCAAGGCAGACTCTAGTTTTGGAGCAGACTTGGGAGCCGATTCTCTTGACCAGGTCGAGCTTTTGATCGCTCTGGAAGAAGAATTTAGCACTTCCTCAAAAAAAATAACTATTCCTGATGAAGAAGGAGAAAAATTGTTAGCAGTCCAGGATGCGGTGGACTTCCTGCATGGAATTGGGATATTAGATGTGGAAGCAACGCTTAAACCAACGGAAAGATCTGGTTTTCCGAGGATCAATATACACCGGCCTAACTTATCCAGACCAAATCAGTCTCGCACGAATGTGTCTAAGCCCAATTTACAGCGTCAAGATAGTCAACAGGACCGGTCGGTAGCGGGTAATCCTCTACCGCGCGCAGACCAGTCGCGTAGAGATAATCGCCCCCGCCGGGATAACAGGCCCCAAGGAAATACCCCAAGGCCAAATGCTAACCTCAGATCCCCGCAACAACCATCATCTCGAGCGCCGGGGCAGAAACCGCCGGAGCCTGGTAACACGGTCAGCTGACAACAAAATGGTCATTGGTGGCCAATAAACACGAAGATTTATTCTCCCTATAGTGTTTGTTAAACAAGTTATCCTTATACAAAGCGATTTCGGCGCAATCGAACTTGCATATTGCTAAAGCGATATATACTGTTTCAAGAACCCAGTCGTAATAACACTGTTTCGAGCATATGTTGCCAGTCTTTACCTAATATCGAGCGATCCAGGCGGATTTGGTTGAGACTCACCTTAATGCCCAAAGGGGATTGTCCGAAGCGGGATGGATCAAACTGCATGTTGCTGGGCCTTCTGAGCACGAGCAAGCTACCCTCGGCAGAAATCGATTCAAGTCTAGCTTTGGTTGCCAGAACTTTGATTTTAACTCCGTACAGCAAATTTATTACTTCGACTGGCAGTGGTCCAAAACGGTCTTTAAAATCCTTGCCAATTAACTCGACACTCTCAGTATTTCTGGCTCCGGCCAGATTCTGGTACATGCTCAGACGGGTATCAGTATCTGTTATGTAATGCTCCGGTATAAAGACTGGCTGTGGCAAATCTATGGTGGGGGATGGTAATCGCAACGTAGGTATAAAGGAATTACCAGTTATCTCCGCCACTTTCTTAGCTTTTAACTCTTCGACAGCTTCTGCCAATAGCTGTGTATAAAGGCTGAAACCCACCGAATTGATATGTCCGCTTTGTTTAACTCCCAGGATATTACCGGCGCCTCTAATTTCCAGATCTTTCATGGCTATGCCGAAACCTGCTCCAAGCTCAGTTGCTTCGAAAATGGTACGAAGGCGCTGATTTGCATCAAACGTCAGTCTTTTTCCTTTATCGTACAAAAAATATGCGTAGGCTAGATTTGCACCGCGCCCAACACGCCCCCTGAGCTGATAAAGCTGTGTTAACCCCAGTCTGTCCGCCTGATTTATTATCAGTGTATTGGCGTTAGGAACATCAAGCCCACTTTCTATTATGGTTGTGCAAAGAAGAACATCAACTTTCCCTTGAGCAAAATCACCCATCACAGTTTCGAGATCATTTTCGTGCATCTGACCGTGGCCAACGGCGATACGAGCTTCAGGAATGAGAACTTTGAGCTTCTCGGCGAGGATGCCAATGCTTTGCACGCGGTTATGAACGAAGAATACCTGCCCGTTGCGTTCGATTTCTCTTATGATGGCTTCTCGTACAATCTGTTCGCTGTATTCCGAAACGTAAGTCTTTATGGGCAGCCTTTCCTGCGGGGGTGTTTCCATAACGCTCATGTCTCGTACTCCCACTAAGGATAGATTGAGAGTACGCGGGATGGGAGTTGCTGACAGGGTAAGCACCCCAATTTCCTGGCGCAGGCGTTTGAAATGCTCCTTGTGGCTTACGCCGAAACGTTGTTCCTCATCTATTATCAGCAATCCAAGGTCTTTGAAGGTAACATCATTTTGGATGAGGCGGTGAGTTCCGATAGCGATATCCACTGAGCCGTCAGCAATGCCGCTGAGGACTTCTTGTTGTTCCTTGTGGCTTTTAAAACGGCTTAAGGATTCGACGCGTACCGGAAATGCGCTCAAACGCTCCTTGAAAGTCGTGTAATGCTGCTGCGCCAAAACAGTCGTAGGTACCAGTATCGCTACTTGTTTATCGTCCAGGACGGCTTTGAATGCCGCCCTTAGAGCCACCTCAGTTTTGCCGTACCCTACATCGCCGCAAACCAGCCTGTCCATGGGTCGAGCATGAGACATGTCTTCTTTTATCTGCGCAATGGCACTAAGTTGATCAGAGGTTTCTACGTAGGGGAAAGAAGCTTCCAATTCTGTTTGCCAGATATTATCTGGTGAGTAAGCGAAACCCTGTACCATCTAGCGCGCCGCGTATATCGTAAGCAACTCCTGTGCGATGTCTTCGGCTGACTTTCGAGCCTTCTCCTTGCTTTTAACCCATTCCATGCTACCCAAACGGCTAAGTGACGGTGGATGATCACTTGCCCCGATGTATCGTCCAACCCGGTCTATCTGGTCGGTGGGCACATACAGTCGATCACCGGCGGAATATTCCAGCAGCATATACTCGCGCGTCATCCCTCCAACCTTCATAGTAATGACACCAGAAAATTTACCGATACCGTGTTCAATGTGCACCACATAATCTCCCGGTCTTATGTCTACGATAAGTTTGCGATGGGGCACTACTCGCCGCCTTGTTAGGCGTTGTTGTTTGAGAAATCCGAAGAGTTCGGCGTCGGTGAATAGAAAAACATCCTTACCCATCTCCCAACCCTGCGTCAGAATGCCCTGTACCAACGTTAAAGAGGCCACTTTAGGGACGGAGTCTATGTCGCTGATCGCGTTGGCAATCAAACCCTCTTTCCCCAATAGTTCAGCCAATCGCCCTGATTGATGGCTAACGGCTATTACCCTTTTATTTTGTTTTATAAGCTGTTTTATTTTATCAATCCAGACAGGTAGTTGCCCTGCATAGCTGGTTGCATGCATGAAATCAAATCTTAGCCCCTCGCTGTCTTCGTTTACTTGCCCGTCGAGAAATTCCAATCGTTGAGTCTGACTCAGTCCTGTCTCCAATTCGTTCCATTTAAAAAAAGGTGCAGGAAAGTTTTTGGGTAATTCCTGAGAGGTTAGCCTTTGTTCGAACACATAACGCAATTCATCGGTCATGAATGTCGATTCTTCTTTGATAAGGCGGGGCTCGTCCAGTACCACGAGACAATCGGGCGGCAAATAACTTAGCAGGGTGTCAGTGTTGAATAAAGAGGCATAAAACGAAGAGGCAGACGGGTACCGGCCGTTTGTGAAAACATCAATGTCATGTTCGAATTCTTGTCGTGATTCGTCGTTGAGGCCGCTCAAATCCAGTTGTTCCAATACTTTGTGTAGATTTTCACCGATGAACAATTGGGCCATCTCCGAAGCTGGACCGATACTGATGGTGTCTGCAAGTTTGAGTGAGCACTGGCTAACAGGTTCGAATATACGTAGGCTCTCGACAGTATTTCCAAAAAACTCGAGCCGCACAGGCATTTCTGATGTAATAGGGAAAATATCTACTATACCGCCCCGGTGGCTGATGCTACCCGGTACCTCTACAACGTTTTCAAAATGATAACCGAGCCTATTCAAGCTGGCCAGTAGTTTGAGCGGGTCTGTCTCCATCCCTATTTTCAGGTTGAGCCACTCATTTCGGAAGAGCCGAGCAGAAGGTAGTTTTTTTAACAAGGCAGGTACCGAAGCTATTACCAATGGTGGTGAAGCTACCAGCATCGACCTTGCCAGTTGCGAAAGCACGCGTAGTCTTTCTACTTCGGTGGTGACATCCGCGTTTATGCGCGTGTAAGGCAAATTATCAGGCTCCGGCATTTGAAAAACGTTTGCAGAGCCCAGCCATGTAGAGATTTGTTCTGCCAGCCATCGACTTTTTTGAGGCTGCGCGGTAATCACAAGAAACGGGCGTTTGAGGTCGTTGTACAAACAGGCCAGCAGGTAAGGCCGTGCTCCTTCGATAACAATTGCACTAAGGCTGCTTTTAGACAATGTATTTTTCAGTTGTCGGTAGGAAGGCATTTCATGAATAAGTTCAATTAGTTTATCGATTTTCATTTTCTTCACCAAACGCCGCAACGACCGGTCAAACACTGACCGGCCACCCAATTTATTCTAACAGAAACGCAAGGTCACTGCAGAAATTTATCTACACTTTAAATGGGAGCAAGTATTTTAATATGTTTGTCTGGCGTTACTTATTTTGTGAATATAAGTGTGCTTCTTGTTTAGCCCGCGATAAGCTTGCTATAATAACTACAATATACAAAGCTATGAACAAAACAGATCTGACTTACAGGCGTATCGTGCTCAAATTCGGCACCAGTCTATTAACTGGTGGTGGCGATTGTTTGGATATCAATGTAATGTCTCGTCTAGTAGAACAAGTGGCCATGATCCATAAGCAGGGAGCAGAAGTCGTTATAGTAACCTCCGGAGCGGTGGCGGCCGGACGTTATAGTCTAAAGACTAATCACGAGATAAAGGGAGTACCGTTGCGCCAGGTGCTTGCCGCCATCGGCCAGGGTCGACTGATGAAGGTATATGAAGAACTATTTGAAAAACACAATATCATCGTAGCCCAGGCACTGCTCACCAGGGCTGATCTGGCTGACCGCGCGGGATACCTCAATGCGCGTAATACATTCATGAACTTATTGGAGCTCGGCATAGTTGGCATAGTTAATGAAAACGATGTGGTGGCAGTCGATGAATTGGAAGAGGCTCGTTTCGGCGATAACGATAATCTTTCAGCTATGGTGGCAAACCTGGTAGACGCAGACTTGCTGGGCATACTGACGGACATTGCCGGTCTTTATACTGCCGACCCGCATACTCACCCTGAAGCAAGTTTCATTTCCAGAGTGAGCAACATAAATTCTACCATCGAGTCCATGGCTGGAGATGCGGCAGGGAAGCTTGGCACCGGTGGTATGTCCACAAAAATCGAGGCAGCTCGCATGGCAACCTCTTCAGGAGTGAGTGTAATTATCGCCAGTGGGCACGAAAACGACGTCATCAGTCGTCTGGCGCAGGGTGAAGGCATTGGAACTCATTTCGTTCCTACCAAGAGTAAGTTGGAAAGCCGCGAACGCTGGATGCTATCAGGCCTGTCCACACACGGCAGACTTTATATTGATGAAGGAGCCGAAAAAGCGCTTTTGGAGCAGAATAAAAGCCTGCTTCCGGCTGGGGTAAAAGACGTTACTGGTGATTGGGAGAGAGGCGATATCGTGGATATTTGTAGTATTGCTGGGACGAGAATCGCGAGAGGTATCACCAATTATAGCTCTCAAGATGCTAACGCGATAAAAGGTCTGCGTTCCGGGCAGATAACACTGCAATTGTCGCATAATTATGGCACTGAATTAATTCACCGCAACAACATGGTGTTGCTTCACAGGAGCACTGATTGACACTAGGTAAACTTTACAGCAGAAATAGTAGTGAAATGGTTGTCGGTATAGACTATCGGTTATTTGATGAGACACAAAACAACTGGTGGGGGGAATTGACGCTGACTGAGTACAAACGCCTGGTTGATGGTAATGGTTATGTGTTGGAGTTGGCTGACGGACGCAAAGGGCACTGCTCTCTGACGCGCAAAGTCAACAAGGCTGTTTCAGGTCTACTTCCGCTGCATTGTTTTCGTTTTCGTGGTAGCGGAAACCTTCAATAGCGCAACGACACTATGAGTATACGTATTACCACGGGTTCGGGTACCCTTTTCGACAAGGAAACCCCTGATTTCCCTGTGGCACGCATTAATTTTAACCTCATGGAAACAGAGGCGACCAAATATACCAAGAAAAAATGGTGGGGTGAGTTCAGTCTGAGTGAGGAATTAAAGCACATGGGAAACTTTTTAATCAGTTTTGAAGATGCGCGCAAAGGTGAATGTGTCGTGATAGCCAACACCGCATCGAGTTCTAAGAAGAACAAGACTTGGTATTATCACTTTAATGGGCGAGGCGGATTGGGTAGAAAGTAGAAGTATTATATGAGCGCAAATAACGGTCAGGAGAGCGTTATGCTAAAAGAACTGGAAGCAAAAGGGAAGCTTGTCAAAGAAGCTGCACGCCAACTTGCTCGAATTCCAACAGAGAAAAAGAATCTGGCATTAGGGCAAATTGCGCATAATCTTATCGAAAGTAAGACTGAAATCCTGAAAGCCAATCGTCAGGACTACAATGAAGCCAGCATTTCAGGTATGAGCGAAGCCATGCTGGATAGGTTGCTGCTTACCGAGAGTCGGATAAAATCCATAGCTGACGATGTAAATTCAGTTGCAGCGTTGCCAGATCCGGTTGGTGAAATATTCGAAATGCGTACTATGCCCAATGGATTGCTTATCGGCAAAAAACGCGTTCCAATAGGAGTGATTGCTGCCATATATGAGAGCAGACCAAACGTTACTATCGATGTCGCCGCTCTTTGCCTTAAATCTGGCAATGCAGTGATACTGCGCGGTGGTAAAGAAACCCTCAACTCTAACATTGCGTTGGCTAGAGTGGCTTCTACGGCGTTACATGAGACTGGGATACATGAAGGTGCAATTCAGTTAATTGAAGATACTGACCGTGCTCTGTTGAACGATCTACTCAAGATGCGTGAAGTCATCGATCTGGTGATACCGAGGGGTAGTGCCGCATTGATTAAATTTGTGCGTGATAATGCTTTAATGCCGGTGGTAGCGGGTGGTATAGGAGTTTGCCATACCTATGTGGATAAATGCGCAAAATTGGACAAAGCTATTGCTATCGTTTACAACGCCAAGGTGCAGAGACCAACGGTGTGCAACGCGCTGGATACCATACTGGTCCATCGTGAGGTTATGGAGGAATTCCTTCCAAGAGTTGCCGTAGAATTGGCTAAAGCCGGTGTAGAACTTCACTGCGACGATAAATCTTTGGCGATTCTTGCTAAATCTACAGGTTTGAAGTTAATTCCAGCTGTGCCTGAAGACTGGGGTAAGGAATTCCTAGCGCTCATTGCGGCTGTAAAAGTGGTCGATAATTTAGAGGACGCTTTGAAACACATTACCATGAATGGGTCTGGGCATTCTGAAGCCATCATCACGGAAGACTACACTGCCGCCATGCGCTTTTTATCCGAAGTAGACGCAGCCGCAGTTTATGTCAACGCCAGTACGCGCTTCACTGATGGTGGTCAGTTTGGATTGGGGGCAGAACTGGGAATTAGCACACAGAAGATACATGCTCGAGGCCCCTTAGGTTTGAAAGAAATAACCTCATACAAGTGGATCATATTCGGTGACGGCCAGGTAAGGCCTTAGCTAACTCCGTTTGATTCTGTCTATAGCCGTTTGCTGTGCTGTGAAAAGTTCTTTTATCCCCTTCTTTGCAAGCCCAAGCATTTCGTCGAGGTTATCACGAGAAAAGGGCTTGGTCTCCGCTGTACCCTGGATTTCAACGAGCTCGCCCCCGGCCGTCATTGCTACGTTGAAATCTGCTTCAGCCACACAGTCTTCGTCATAACACAGGTCAAGCAGCAAATTTCCACGTACTATGCCGACGCTAGTAGCAGCAACAGCACTTTTAAGCGGTATGGATGAAATAACCCCCATATTGGCTAGCGTTTGCAGCGCCTGATACAGCGCCACATAGGCTCCAGTTATGGATGCTGTACGGGTGCCGCCGTCGGCCTGCAGGACATCACAATCCACGATTAGGCTACGTTCACCGAGTTCTGACAAATCAGTCACAGCGCGTAGCGAACGCCCGATGAGTCGCTGTATTTCGTGGCTCCGTCCCGATATTTTACCTTGTGACGAGTCGCGCGGGCTGCGAGTCAGGGTGGCACGAGGCAACATAGAGTATTCTGCGGTTACCCAGCCTGCCCCACCTCCCTTTAAGAAATGGGGCACTTTTTCTTCCACGCTCACGGAACAGGCTACACGTGTCTTACCAAGTTCGATAAGGACTGAACCCTCGGCAAAAGTCTGAAACCCCAAGGTTATGCTCACCGGACGGATTTCATTGTGGAGGCGGCCATCGATGCGCTTCATTATATGATTTCTTTCTAGACTCAAACAAGGTAGGATAGTATAACATCGTGTAAACTGTGACGCAATCTAAATATGCATTTTACGGGATATACCCTGAATAGAGTATCAACGAGCATTGGGACAGTGTCAAAAGCGATTAAGTCCTCTGGTTCAATCCAGCGATATATGTCATTTTCACAACTAATATATATTTTCTTTTCGGATTTCACTGCATAAAGATACGGATGGGTAATCCAAAATATGCCGCTTACTTTATCATCCACAATAGGGGGGAGACCTTTATTCCGAAGGATGATGTCCTCGGGTAGCAGCCAGTCTCCTCCGAAATTTCAATGAGGCTCTGTTTTCCAGCGTTTGTTTCTATGAAACCTGAAACGGCAGACCACTTTCCCCTGAAAATGCCTCCAAGAGGACTGCGTTTTAAGAGAAGAATGCGCGAGTATTGTAACAAAAAACAGGTAACAGAATCCTTTACCTGAGATAAACCGGGTGCGTCATGTGCCATTCTGTAATTTTAGGTCAAGCAAGTATGTTTTGAGCCAAACAAAAGCTGCGAGTGTTGCCTGTTCCTTGTTGTTTATTCTATCACCTCTAAATAAATGTTTCTGGCTGTATGCAGTTAATTGATGAGCCAGTCCGATGTAAAATATTCCAACAGGTTTGTTTGGTGTGGCTCCACCAGGACCGGCAATGCCAGTATCAGAAATGCAGATATCTGCGGTTAGAAGCCGGCACCCACCGAGTGCCATTTCTTCAGCTACCTGTGAACTTACTGCTCCATGTTGTGCAAGGGTTTTTATTTTAACTCCAAGCACATTCGTTTTAATCTGGTTGGAATATGCGGTTACCGAGCCTTTGTAAATTTCTGAACTACCCGGTACGTTTGTTATTATATGCGACATTAGCCCGCCGGTAGCTGATTCCGTAACTCCCAGACTCAGCCTTTTTTCCCGCATGAGCTCGATTATTTCCTGTTCTATTTGCGGCATCTCTCTCTACTGACCTTCTTTTGTTATTGTATGGTAAACTCAGTGGGTGACGTTTATATGAAAATTATAACTCAACCGGTTAAATAAATCTAAATGGTCAACCCTAGCGCGAAATCAAAATATGGCAATGAAGAGTGATCAAGTGATACTGAGCGTGAAGGTTACGCCTAACTCCAAACGTAATGTGGTCATGGCCTCAAAAGATGGCATTTGGTCGCTAAAAATAGCTGCACCACCTATTGATGACCGGGCCAATAAGGAACTTCTGGCCTTTTTAAGCAAAACACTGGGCATCCGCAAAAACGCCCTTAGCCTGATCAAAGGATTCTCAAGTCGTAAAAAGCTCATATCCGTTTCGGGAATGAACCAAGAACAAATAAAGCTTAAACTGTCTTCGGAATTGTAGAAGTATACCCTATTCTACCAGACCTCTTTGCTTGCTGGAATCTTGCCTGTGTGTCCACATTGATGGCACTTATACGCTTCTGAGTCGAAAACCATCTCTTCATTGCACACGGGACAAATCACTCCTGAACGAGTTCGCATATAGCCGCACTGAAGACAATGATCAAACCAGCTATGCTCGTCAATATCCAAGAATACATCGCCTCCACAACGAGGACAACACTTTGCTTTCCATTTAGGCACTTTGTTTACTCCATTTACAAGACATGCTTGAAATTTCGAATAATCAGGCTGACGAACTCCGCGTTGGCCCAAAATAATCAACAATTCAACAGTTAACTGACATTCAACACAAAGAGGGAAGTATACTGTAAAACTCAAGATTCGTCAAGAATGATTTCGAAGGGGCAACCAATGGCACCCTCCGGGCACACAGCTTCGCATAAACCGCACCAGTTACAGGCGTCAAGACCGATAAACACCACTACCCCATCAATCAAAGCTAATCCATTATCCTTGCATACGCCTATACAAAGCCCGCACGAATTACATTTTTCAGGGTCAATTTGTGGTGTCAACATGTATGTACCTTAAAGTGAATAGTAAACCTGTCTACAGAATAATTCTGTGACAATAGTCTCAATAACTGGGTTCTACCAGTTGCTCCAACCCATTTATATCGCGGATTACTATCTGATGTTGCCGCATCTCTATTAGTTTCTGATCCTCCAAATATTTGAGGGAACGGCTTACCACTTCTCTGGCGGTGCCCGCCATGGCTGCCATATCACGCTGCGTCAATCGTAGGCCTGGCCTGGCCGAGGCTCCCAGATTCTCTACGAGTATTTTTGCGACACGACTGATCACGCTGCGAAAGGAAAGATCCTCAACCAGGGAAATCAGGTAGCGGATGCGCCGTGCAAGAACTTGTATGATATTCTGGGAAAGCTCGGGAAACTGCTTGAGCATGATATCCAGATCGTCTCGCTGTATACCGTACAAAACTACAGGACCCAGAGCTTGAGCATTTACTGGAGCGGGTCCGCGGTCAAACATTGGGACGTCGTTAAATGAATCCCCCGGTTTCATAAGGTTAAGTATTTGTTCCTTGCCTTCAGAAGACGTCTTAAAAAGCTTGATCACACCCTCAGATACGAAATATAATGCACCGGCGTATGCCCCTTCGTTCAACGCCATTTCACCCCGGTCCAGATTTTTAACAAACATCCGTTGGCTTACTGCCTCCAGTTTAACCCGTGAGAATCCAGCGAAGAAGGGTGAAGTGCTGAGAAAGTCAAGCTTGGTCGTCATGTATTTTCACAATGGTAACACATATATTCTTAGTAGGCCATATCCAGAACTAAATTGATTAAAGTTCGCACGGGGATCCCTGTAGCGCCTTTGATGTAATACCCGTGTTCCTTTTCCGATAAATCCACGCCGGCGATATCCATATGAACCCAGGGTGTATCACCGGCAAATTCTGCCAAAAATTGCGCCGCCGTTATGGCACCACCAGGCCTTCCGCCAGTATTCTTCATGTCGGCTATATCGCTCCTGTTTTGTTCTTTATATTCTTCGAACATTGGCATTTGCCAGCATATTTCGCCTACTTTTTTGCCAGAAGCCAGTACTCTGTCAGCCAATTCCTGTTTATTGGTGAAAATAGCGCTACAGACGTGTCCTAACGCCACCACACAAGCCCCGGTAAGTGTTGCCACGTCTATGATGTATTTAGCCTTAATCTTTGCATTAACGTAGCTAATGGCGTCCGCCAATGTTATCCTTCCTTCTGCATCGGTTGTAATGACTTCAATGGTCTTACCATTCATGGTCTTAACCACGTCACCCGGTTTGTAAGCGCAACCGCTTGGCATGTTTTCCACCGCTGCTACCACAGCAGTGACGTTTAGTTTAGGTTTTAGCTGCGCTATGGCTGACATAGTTGCGATTACCGAGGCTGCTCCGGCCATATCACACTTCATATCGCCCATATTATCGGAGGGCTTAAGGGATATTCCTCCGGAATCAAAGGTGACTCCTTTGCCTACAAGGGCCAAATCTACGATCAGAGAATTGTGGCCATGATAATGCATAATAATAAATTTTGGCGATTGACAACTACCCTGACTGACACCGAGTATTCCGCCCATCCCCAATTTAGCCATTTTGTCTTTTTCCAGTATGGTTAACTCTAACGCATGTTGCGAGGCAGTCTCCTGCGCGATTCTGGCTATATCTGAAGGGGTCATATGGTTACTTGGCTCATTTACCATGTCACGGGCAAGGTTAGCTGCGTATGCAATTATTCTCCCCTTTTTTACGCCAATTGTCATCGCTGGAATATCTGCGCTCTTGGAAACGAAAACAATCTCTTTAACATCTGCGAACTCTGGTTTTTTGGTGAAATGCTTAC
>CAZUXO010000190.1:0-3222 GCA_964624325.1 uncultured Dehalococcoidales bacterium | reverse complement strand
TTTCCCTACACGACGCTCTTCCGATCTCTCCTTTTTTAGCACTGGTAAAGCGGTGCCGTTTTTTAAACTACCCAAGAATACATCGTTCAAATTCAGATACCCCAATCCTTGGCTGGTGCCAAGATGAATCCCATCTTGCCTTTGAGGGCGCGTCTTCGATTCATACGGTCGACCCATATGTCAACAGCTACATAGTTAACACCATTTCTTTTCCAGTGCTCGGAGATGGTTCCACTACACTGGAGAGGCTCTTCCAACTTTACGCCACATAAAAAGTCGAAAATAGCTTGAGATTGTATGGCACCATCGGGAATGTGCAGAACCTCCATCAACCTTTTCCGTGCAATCGCAGCCAAGGCGAGTGGGGGCACCAGGCAATTTCGTTGGAACAGCCCTGATAAGTCGTCTACAGATTGGATATATGATTCAACCAACGCCTTATCCACGGTGAAGGTTACACGGGGCAAAATCCTTCCAACTGAAAGGTCACCTGCCTCTGTCACTGGAATAATTCCGGAAGCGGACATTAAATTACGTGCCTCCACATGAATGGCAGTTTGACTCGTTTTCCAAGACCTTCCTGCTTTTCCATGCACTCCAATTCTTTATCTACAGAGGCAAGTGTGTTTTGCCGTATACGAGCCCCTATCCCAAGTGTTTTGATGTTGATGACCCGGTAAATTAACTTACTGAAAAACCAAGTTCTTCTCCTTAATCTTCTGGCCACCACGCGGTTCTCAGATAGTTCTATTCGCCACACCTTTGGTACCCGAACAGCTTCCCACTTTCCTGTAATACATTTTATTGCTTCGATGCTAGCCAGGGAAGCTCCCAGCCAAACGCTCGGGCAAAGCTGAGTTAGGGTCGTCTCTCCCTGGCACCATTTCTTAAACCAAGAAATATGCATGTTCCCTTGTGTTATATGCCAGCGCCTGCCTTTTCTAAAGGTAGGGTTCTTCTGGAATTCCACCTGCTCTTCATATGAAAGTCCTTTCGGGCCACCGAAAAGGTGAGTGGGGTCCACAATTTTCGGCAGGTCTGGAGGAAAAACCATTACATATCCGGTGAGCCCACTAGGCATGTAACAAATAGCCAGCTTCTTTTTTTGCTGAGCCATTACCAGAGAATAATTGCTGTAAGCCAGATCGTCGGCTTCAGAAAAGTACACATCCGTTTCTTCCAACAGAGTATCAAGCTCAGGCAGAGAAAGCTTGCGTGTGACGGCGTTGACGTTGGCTTCGGGATTAATGCGCAGGATCTCAGACTTGATTACATCGCTTTTGTACAGGCCTAATGTATCCATGAAACAACCGATCTGGCGATTCAAGTTGCTCATAGAATAAGTATCGAAATCGATGAGGTTAAAATGGGCTATTCCACTGCGCCCAAGCATGATGGCGATTGCTCCTCCCGCGCCGCCCACTCCGACTATGGTCACTCTGGCATTGCGCAGTTTCTGCTGGTCTTCTTTTGAAAGAATCCCCGAGTTAATCCGGAAGGCTTCGTCGTAATCAAAAGATTGGGACTGTGTCATTCTACCCTCCTCACGCCACACATAATATCGGTCTTTTGTATTTGCTAGTCAAGTTCGGAATGTCATGAATGTTCGAAACCCGGTGAGAGGAGAAGGGAACAACGCTACAACATTCTATGAAGACTTAACATATGAATTTGGACTAGTTATCACAAGCTACATCTAGCAACTTTCATTGACCACAATCGTTTTTTTAATACTACAACAGAAACTAAGAAATTTAAAACCCTCGAGTCTTGTTTCAGAAAGGATGTTACAAAGCGGATTTTTGCTAACCATTTGCAAACCAATGAAAAACGCTGGAAATATTTAGGCACAAAGCAACTTTCTTACTGCAAAGTGAATAAACATCCAGCAAGCTGGGGAGCATAAAGAAAGACCAAACAATTTAAGTCAATATTTCTAACGAAGTGCCACCCAAGAATTACAACTTTTCCAGTCCAGAAACGGAGGTGGTCCTGATGCGCAAGCAGGAGTCCCTGTCAGCCCGGGGGCCGGGCGTTCCGGTGTCATCATTGCCGACAAAGCAGCGGCTTTAATTCAGACAGGTCTGCTACGGAAGCAGGATGACTTGAGGACTGGTCCGCAGTTTTGAGTCTTGCTGTTATTGACCTGCCAATCGGCAAAATCAGGATGTCTTCGTCGCCCCATTGCACAAGCCTGAGGTCAAGTTCGCCGAGTTAAGGGAACACCCTGCAAAGCAGAAGCTGGTGATCCGGTTATCCATTAATTGAGTGTATTTCGACCAAATCAGCCTCATCCGAGTTGCTCCTACTTGTTCTGTCATCGGATATCGCCTGGTATATTAATGCAGATAGGGTCACCTTCCTCAATGGTTTCTAATAATACTTCATTAGTGCATTAATTCGTGCCTTTCTAGATGGATTACCTAGAATTCTAGACTTGTGGCTGCCGGGAGCGTCGGTTTAACGCATGATGGTTCTGAAACGCAGCAGGATCCATAAGGAAGCGCGAGTATGGTTGGGGGGGCGTGTTCGTTGGCCATCTCTTTTATCCCCTTCGACTTACCGGTTGATACTAAGGTCCGCTGATCTTTGTGCCTGAAGGTCAGTGCCTAGAAGTAATAGGTAATAAACGAACCATTTTCTTGCCTATAGATGGGAAAATAGAAGGTGTTGTATTCGCATGGGATTAGTGCTAGTCTCTTGGTGAAGCCGGATTAGAACAACTTCCCGCAAGGAACCATGGATTAATCTCAGGAGCTCATTGCCAGCCAGGGCCATGGTAAAGCGGGGGTTACGACACGAAATGTGTAAGGTGGCGTGATGGATGCGAAAAATAAATCTGTCAGGAAACCCAAAGTTAATGCAGTCTCCCCCCCACCCTGAAAACGCGTCGTAGCGCCAAAGCATTAAATAAAGATCACGCTATTTCTTCAAACGAACAACCAGACAAATCCTCAATAAATACCTTCCCCATTGTCGGCATCGGTGCTTCGGCGGGCGGCCTGGCGGCTTTCGAGGCCTTCTTTTCCGACATGCCCAAAGACAGCGACCCCGGCATGGCTTTCGTGCTGGTGCAGCACCTCGCGCCCGATCACAAGAGCATCCTCTCCGACCTGATCCGGCGCTACACCCGCATGCAGGTGCTCGAAGTCGAGGACGGCATGGTCGTCCAGCCCAACTGCACCTACATCATCCTGTCTCTTATACACATCTGACGCTGCC
>CAZUXO010000189.1:0-7489 GCA_964624325.1 uncultured Dehalococcoidales bacterium | reverse complement strand
GCCCCCTCGTTAGAGGAGGAAAAGGGCTGGGCAGGGCTCCTCCTTTTCCCAACCAATAACAATCATACCCAGCCACAAAAACCAGTCCATAAGGCAGATCTATGCTGCGCCCCGCTGGCTTGTCCAGGAGTGACAGCATGTTTTCGATATGGCGCGACTCGATATCTTTCAATCCTCCGGGTAGTTGCTCGAAACAAGCCCTGAGCAGGTGCCGCTTGAGCGCCGGGTGGACATCCCTTAATCTTTTCCTGTCCAGGGTGATAACATCGCCTTCCCTCTTCGCCACATTCTTTAAAAGTATTGCTACCTGCTCATCCAGGCAGTGAAGGTCATCGCCGGCTGAGGCGGAAAGTCGTAATAAAGCATCCGTGACATTCGAATTGTAACTCTTCAGCATCGGCAACAGTTTCAAACGAATTTTATTGCGGAAAGGCGAAAGTTCGAGGTTGGAGGTATCGAGCCTCGGCTCAAGCCCAAACCGATGGCAGTAGTCAACCGTTTCTACCTTTGTTATGTCAAGCATAGGGCGAACAATGATAACTCCCCTATCACCGACTGTCCTCGTTGTCAACGGCCTGAGACCAACCAGCCCGCGTGTGCCGCTACCCCTAACTATATGCAGCAAAATAGTCTCGACATTATCGTTCTGAGTGTGCCCGGTGACAATATACGGTGTGCCAACTTTTTCGGAAACCTCGGAAAGAAACGAGTACCGCACCTCACGCGCCGCCTCCTCCAGTGTCATCCTGCGGGACCTTTGGAAAGCCTTGACATCTACCTGGTCAATGGTAGTCGATAGCCTCAAACTTTTTGCCAAAGCCACGACATATTCAGAATCAGCCTTGGACTCTTCCCCGCGCAAACAGTGGTCCAGATGAGCGACGTGCAGCGTCAGGCGCAACTCGTCTTTGAGGCTTGACAGCAGATGTAACAGACAAACCGAATCAGGCCCTCCTGACACAGCCACGACAAGCTTAGAACCAGTCAGGTTATGCTGGCAAATAAAACGCGATACCAAGGCACTTAAATCTGAGGACATGACGGTTCTATTATAGCAAAGATAACAAGCTGCTCTAAAGGGTCGATTGAAATCGCCTGACATGGCCGAACAATGCGCCTGGAACTATTGAGGTGGCTCTACCCGCCGGTAACCGTCAACATATTGTCGAAGGTGTCATGACCAAACCCCATCAAACCGGAAACTACAATGAGGAACGGCATGATGGCTGCAAACGAAACGCCATGAAACTCGAGACTAGTCACCAACGGCTGGAGAAGGCCGTATCAGCGGGGTGGCTATATCCTGTATAGCCTTCAGAGACTCTCAAACTGAAGCATAGGCCGCCGCAAAGCCCGAATAACTTCTATCCCAGTCCACCACTTTCGGGAGGGCAGAAAGTCGACAGGTTACCGCGAGAGACCATTTGCGAGTAGAACTATCTGTAAAACTTCCACGAGAATTCACCATCACTCCGGGGCTTGCCGCGTCGTGCCAGAGACCAGTTCTAAAACCGATTCAATGCAAAACGTCCTGGGCGGAAACCTCCATCCAATGGCGCTAACCAGCCTGAAGAATCAGCTTGGTGCGGTGGATGGATACCGGGCTGTCCAGCCCAAGGGCCTTAGCCACCTGCTCTGGTCTCCCCGCGCCTGCGCTGTCGCAGCGCAGTTTCATCCCCAAGGTGGCAATACCATCGCCACAGGATACAAGCCATAAACTGTCAATCAATGGGCGCAGGTCGTATGACTTTATACCGGTGTCGCGCTGGTGCTGCCAGGGAATGCTATCTCTGGCCAGCAGTGTGTCTATCCCCTGTCTGAGTGTATTGCCATCAGTGGCTAAAACCTTTACCTCGTACTCGGCAAACCTGATTTGGGCCTGAAGGGTGGGGGCCAGGAGTGGCATCGGATAGACCTGCACAATCTCAAGCCCCTTGGGCAGCTGGGGACTAACCATAGCTGCAAAGGCATGGTTTGACACAGGCTGGACAGTATAGACATCCATCAGTTCAGCCTCACCCGTAACGCCTAGCGCCAGGGGTGCGGCCAGTGAAAGACGGGGGTGAGGGTTAAAACCCTCGCTGTAAGCCAGCAACACGCCAGCCCGGCGAAAAGCACGCTGCCAAACCCTTATCAGATCCAGGTGAGATATATATTTGATCTTTTCACCCCGGTAAAAACGGATTCTTAATCGATTCATGCTTGTGCTTTCTCCCGAGTAATAAGTACTTCTTCTATCTTGAGTCCTTTCATCTTGGTCATCACTATTTTCAGGTCGTGATATTTTATCTGATGCCCTTGCTTGGGAATCCGTCCCATAATGTGAAGTATAAAACCTGCTACTGTCTCGTATTCACCTTCGGGCAGATTAAGGCCCATCTCGGTATTGGCTTCACCTATACGCATGCTACCATCCACCTGAAAGGTGTGTTCATTGATCGATTCGAACTCTTTTTCAGCCGCCGAAAGCTCATCCCCCACCGCTCCGAATATCTCTTCCATCAGGCGGCTCAAACTTACGATGCCAGCCGTTCCGCCGTATTCATCTACAATTATGCTCATATGATAGTTTTTGTCGCGCATCTCGTGAAAAAGGTCACTGATGCGCTTGCTCTCTGGTGCGAAATAGGCCGGGCGTATCAAGTCATCTATTTTACTGTCCTTGCTGATATTGTCCCGCGCCACAGCCATAAGCACGTCTTTGATGGCCAGGATACCTATGACACTGTCCATGCTTTCTTCGTAGACCGGGAAGCGCGACATGGGCGACTCGGAATATATGGCGAGAAACTCGTTTAGGCTGGTCCCTTTGGGAACGCTGACCACCTGTGGACGAGGCACTAATACCTCCCGTACAGGCCTGTCACCAAAATCAAAAACATTGTGCAGCATGTCGGCCTCGTTCTTTTCAACCGTGCCTTCTTTATGCCCAACGGTTATCATGCTCTCAATGTCCTCCGGCCTGACCAGAGTGGTACGCTCGGTCTGCCCGCCCACCAGCCTGCCGAAAGCGTTGGAGATCCAACTCAGCACGACCACCAACGGTCTGAACAGCCAGGTTAAGAATTTAGTCGGTCCGACAAAAAGGATGGAAAGGCGCTCGCGGTTGCGCACGGCATAAGTCTTGGGAGTCGCTTCCCCGAAAATGAGCAGGACAAATGTCATGATGAGGGTGGCGAATAGGGCTCCCTGCTCTTCACCCCAAAGCGTAAACGCCATAAGCGTACCAAGCGCGGTGGCGGCGGTGGACATGAGGTTTTGCCCGGTAAGAATGGTGGAAAGCAAGCGCTCCGGTTTCTCCAGCAGTTTGGCGACACCGCTGGCTCCCTTTACCTTGTTATCCACCATATTCTGCAGGCGGTATCTTTCCAGGGAAACATAAGCGGTCTCGGCGCTATTAAAAAAAGCGTAGAGAACGACACAAACAAAGAGAAGAGTTAAATAGAGATAAAAGGCGGCGGGCATAAAATCACCTCACTTATGAATGGGGCTCAATCTCACCCAGTTTCCCATGATAACATCGACCACGGGGAGTGTCAAAGGAATGGCGATAGGTACGGGGCGGAAGGGATTAAAAGGTCTTCCTGTGTGAATACAAAGTAGAGAAGCGGCATTCCCCACTACGCAAGCATCGGGGTATCTTGGGGATGAAAACGCTTATGCATTTATTATACTGGATTCGCCGCAAGCGACAGGGGATGAGACCTTGATAAGAATAGATATTATAACAACCGGCAACCGTTATGTCAACGATTCAGTTTGCTTCGCACCGATTTGTAAATAAGAAAAGAGACCAGTAAAATCAATCCGACCAGAAAAACCATTACCGGCCAGCCGCTCGTAACATTATCCCAGCCGATTACGGAGTCGATCCTCTGGATCATTAAACCCACTCCAGCAGCCACAAAGACAACAGCAACAATAAAAGCCATTATTCCGCTTGCACGCGCCATGTCAATCCCTCTGTCAAATGCTCCGGCAATGCTAACATTACGGGGTAGCGGAGTCAAACAGATTGCGCTAATCAACATGTTTCACTCCATCCACACACATCACGTATGTTATAATCCTGGTCATGAAGATACTCGGGATTGAAAGTTCCTGTGACGAAACAGCTGCAGCGGTAGTCGAGGACGGAGTTCGCATACTGTCCAGCGAAATAGCTTCACAGATTGACATTCATGCGCGTTATGGCGGTGTCGTACCCGAGGTTGCCTCTCGTCAGCACTTACTGTCAATCATCCCCATTATCCGCCAAGCCATGGACAAGGCTTTGACAACGTGGCATGACATCGATGCCATTGCCGTGACCAACGGTCCCGGGCTTGCCGGATCATTACTGGTCGGAGTGAGCGTCGCCAAAGCCATCGCTATGGCACAAAACATCCCCTTAGTGGGGATCAACCACCTCGAAGCACATATATACGCCAACTGGCTGGGTAAAACGCAACCGGAATTCCCTTTTTTATGTCTAATAGTCTCCGGAGGACACACCGACCTGGTTTTGATGCGTGGCCACGGCGACTATACCCTACTGGGAAAAACCCGTGATGACGCCGCCGGAGAAGCATTCGACAAGGCAGCGCGTATACTTGGCCTGGGCTATCCCGGTGGCCCTGCTATTGACAAAGCCGCTCTTAATGGCAAGACTTGTATAGCTCTTCCTTACACATGGCTTTCCGGCACCCACGATTTTAGTTTCAGCGGGATTAAGACGGCGCTCTACCGTATGGTGGAAACCGGCAAAATCAGCGACCCGAATGACGCTGCCGCCAGTTTTCAAGAAGCTGTAGTATCCGTTCTGGTTGGCAAGACTGTTGCTGCAGCTATGGAGCACGGGGTAAACCAGATCGTTATGTCTGGTGGGGTGGCTTCCAATCGGCTGCTGCGCCAGCGTCTCAGGCAGGAGTCCCCTGTACCTGTTTTGATCCCAGAACCTGTTTTATGCACCGACAACGCCGCCATGGTGGCTGCCTGCGGTTATTTCAAACGCCAGATTGGAAATTCAAACGGCTTGGACATGGATGTACTCCCAGGTCTCAAGATGCTATGAGGCTATGATTGCTAGAATAATAAAGATAAGTTGGTATTAGTTATTTACCAATTGCCCTAGATGTTCCTGTATTGCTTTCTTTGTCCCCCTTACCAGTTGCGGCTTAGGACAAACTCGGTTATCATAGAGTTAGCAGTCTCACCACGAGATTGCTAATATTGTCAAGGCCGATAATACGGAGAAGGAATAAGGAGGATCAAGAATGGTATCTAAACTTCAACCATTGGGCGAGCGAGTGCTGGTTAAGCCCATGGCCAGAGAGGAAGTGTCGCGAGGAGGAATCGTACTCCCTGACACCGTCAAGGAAAAACCCCAGGAGGGCGAAGTGCTGGCGGTAGGGCCAGGCAAGCGCTCTGAAAAAGGGGAACACATACCCATGGAAATCAAGGTCGGGGACATCGTCCTCTACGCCAAATACGGCGGCACCGAGATTAAACTCGATGGCGAGGACCTTATGATTCTGCGTGAAAGCGATATTCTGGCCAAGAAAGCCAAATAAAGGAGAAAAAGCATGGCAAAACAAATTATTTTTGGTGAAGACGTAAGGCGTTCCCTCAAAAAAGGTATAGACGTCCTGGCAGCCGCTGTCAGGGGAACTCTTGGCCCCAAAGGCCATCCGGTAGCCCTGGATAAGAAATGGGGGGCTCCCACCATCATCGACGACGGGGTCACTATCGCCAAGGATATTGAACTCCCCGATGCCTTCGAGAACATGGGCGTGCAACTGGTCAAGGAAGCATCTTCCAAGACCAATGACGCAGCCGGTGACGGCACGACTACCTCCACGATACTGGCATGGGCCATCATTAGCGAGGGTTTCAAAAACATCGCCGCCGGCGCTGAGCCGATCAGCCTAAAGCGCGGTATCGAGAAAGCCACTACGGCCGTTGTTGACGAACTCAAGCGAGCGTCTACCCCTGTCAAAGGTAAGGAACAGATCGTTCAGGTGGCCACCATCACTGCCAAAGATGCCGAAATAGGTAACCTCATCGCTTCAGTCATGGAGAAGGTGGGCAAGGACGGTGTCATTACCATCGAGGAATCCAAAGGCACCAAGTTCGAGACCGAATTCGTAGAGGGAATGCAGTTCGACCGCGGCTATGTGTCGGCTTATTTCGTTACCGACACCGCCCGCATGGAAGCTGCTCTCGAAGACCCGTTCATTTTGATCACTGATAAAAAGATCTCATCCATTCAAGAGATACTGCCTTCGCTGGAGAGAATCCTGCAGGCCACCAAGAATCTGCTCATCATCGCCGATGATGTGGACGGCGAAGCACTGGCCACGCTGGTGGTCAACAAACTGCGCGGCACACTCAATATCATCGCTGTCAAAGCACCTGGTTTTGGCGACCGTCGCAAGGCCATGCTGGAAGACATTGCCATCCTTACCGGTGGAAAGGTTATCTCCGAAGATATCGGTCGCAAGCTCGATTCCATCACCGCGGAAGATCTGGGCCGCGCCCGCCGTGTCGATGTCAATAAAGATAAGACTACCATCATCGAGGGCAAAGGTGCTGCCAAAGAGATCAAGGACCGTATCAAACAGCTCAAGTCTCAAATCGAAGACACCGAATCCGACTTCGACCGCGAGAAGCTGCAGGAGCGCATGGCTCGCTTGGCCGGTGGTGTGGCAGTAATCAAGGTAGGCGCTGCTACCGAAACCGAAATGAAAGAGAAGAAGCACCGCGTGGAGGATGCGCTATCCGCTACCCGTGCCGCAGTTGAAGAGGGCATTCTGCCCGGCGGTGGCATTGGACTTCTTAATGCTCTGCCGGCTCTGGACAAACTGGATGCTTCGGGTGACGAGCTCACCGGAGTTAACATAATCCGCAAAGCCGTAGAAGAACCTATACGCTGGATCGCCATCAACGCCGGACGCGACGGCGCCGTCATCGTTGACACTGTCAAGAAGGGTGTCAAGGGTGCGGGTTACAATGCCGAGACCGACAAGTTCGGCAACATGGTGGAAATGGGTATTATCGATCCGACCAAGGTCGTACGCAGCGCGCTGGTAAACGCTGCCAGCATCGCCAGTATGGTACTGGTAACCGAAGCTCTCGTAGCCGATATACCCGAAAAGGAGAAGGCTTCGCCAGCTGGTGGTGGAGGCATGGGCGGCGGCATGGGAGACATGTATTAGAGACGGGTCTCTAGACAATACCTATAGACAAACCGCAAGAGACCCTCGACAATTGTCGAGGGTCTCTTCTTTTCAATCGTTTGACCGGTTCCTCTTTCTGTTAACTTAAACCCTTAGCTTGAATTTTAAAATAGCGATATAACTTGAAGTACCCAGCGAAGCTATTTGACATAATGCTTCTTCATCCCTCAACCAACTTTGCTAACTCAGCCTTCTGTAACGGCCCCACGACTGCTAGTCGCATTTTGGAGCGGTCTATCAACCTGCAGGCAAGCTTTTTAATATCTTCAGCC
>CAZUXO010000188.1:0-3035 GCA_964624325.1 uncultured Dehalococcoidales bacterium | reverse complement strand
ATCTTATTCTTGTCCATCGCACTATCCACAACGAGGACTGCCTAAACCTTTCCTCGCCCACCAATCCACAGAAACGCTAACCAAGGACTGCCCAACAACACATATAACGACTAACAATTATTGCATGTATCGTTTGCATTTTAGAACTTGGCATTATAGCTAATGCACTTCCCCTTCAATTAATAATTGCGGGGCAATCAGTTGGACTAAGTGTTCATGAGCATTACTTTTGTCAGTTATATCCCGCATATTACCAAATTTACACTTAATATACCTCCCTGCGGGTGTATACTGTATGCGCTCCACGTCGAGATAATCTTTTGCACTCTGAAAATTATCATTTTCATCATATCTGATTGTTATAACGTTTGCTCTCGCTTGCTTTGTTATCCACACCCGCGCCTTACCGCCAAAACCCATCGATAAATAATTAGAGAAGTATCTACTTTCAACGTCGCCGTAATACCTGGTCAACAATGCCTTATACCACCGTACGCACTCCAGTATGTCATTATTATTCTCTTCCCAATATCTCTCATCGTAGACCGTCCGAGGGGTTGGTTCATCCTCCTCTGGTTCTTCATATATATCTAATATTGTATTGAAAATTAGAATTTGACTCCCATTACCTTCTATGATGTTAGCTGTGATTCCTATTATGGGAACCGCCTGACTTAACAAATAAACAACGTTGAAAAATCTCCCTGTGATCTCTTCCGCAACCAGAACAGCCGTGTGACTCCTCTGAGGAAATCTCCTTCGTTCACTTTCCCAATATTCAATAGTTCGGATAATATGCGTCTCATCTGTTTCACCAAGCTGCAATTCCACTTCATACATGGAATTGTCGCCTGCATCTTTAAGCAACAAATCCAGTCGTCCGCCTCGAGGCTGAGGTAATTCGCTGTAGACGGTTTGCAATTCGCCTAAACCGAGTATACTAGGGTTTTCCAATATTTTATCACGGAGCCAAAATTCGTCATGTCCACAATCGCGGATTTTCAGATGAGTGCCGACTATCACATCAGTCATTACTATTCCCTCCTGTCAAAATCACGTTACGCATTCCCGTATATGCCTATGGTGAACTGTTTCACCTGAGTATATCGAATATTCTATCACCTATCAAAAACTAAGACACCAGAACCCTTGTCTTGGATTCCAGATATGTATTAACAAAATGGTTCAATTCCCCTCATCAGTCATCTCATAACCACAGTATTCAACCTGCTTAAATGGGTAGCACAATAAATTTACACCCATTCAATCTTTATTATCCGATCGCGTTAAAACGGTGTGTAGTTCAGGCGCAGGCCGAGTAACAACATCAACACCCTCAATTTCCATGATTTCCTTGCCGCTCGATATCCCATATTCCTTGAATCGGCGGGCTGAAACCAGTACCCGCCTCTCAAGCGAGCCCATGCCGGCATTGTATTCGCTCACTGCTTTGTCAAGGCTGCTACCGATTTTATCAAGGTGACCTGCCCAATCAGCAAGTCGCTCGTAAATCTCCCTGCCCAGCTCGCTTATCTGTTTGGCATTTTCTTCAAGCTGTCCCTGCCTCCAACCGTGCCTGACCGCGTGAAGTAAACCTAGCAGGCTCGAGGGTGTGGCCAGGATAACTTTTTCGCGCATGGCATCCTCCAGCAGGGCAGGATCCTGTTGCAGTGCTGCAGATAAAAAGCTTTCGGCGGGAATGAATAGTACAACAAACTCAGGCGCCGTACCTATGGCCTGCCAGTATTCCTTGCTGGCGAGCTTTTTACAATGCCCCCTGACCAGACTGGCATGCTTAACCAATGCCTCCTTCTGTTCATCATCGCTTTCCGCTGCTGCCGCCTGCAAGTAAAAATCCATAGAGGCCTTGGAATCCAGCGGGATATCCCGCTTGTCCGGCATGTGAATGGTCATGTCCGGCCTCTTCCATCCATTTTCAGTCTCAAAGCTCTCCTGCTCGGTGAAGTCGCAGTGCTCCACCATACCGGCCAACTCCACGACCCGCCTCAACGTGGTCTCGCCCCAGCGCCCCCTCACCTGCGGGGCCTTCAACGCCATGGCCAGGTTGCGGGTCTCTTTTGCCAGTGTAGTTTGACCCACCAGCATGGAGTCCGTAATTGTTTTAATCGAGGTGAAATCCTCCTTTTGCTTGTCCTCAATTCCCTTAAGACGCTCGTTCAGAGGCATTATCAACTCGTCCACCGCCTTCTTCCTGGCCTCGATCTTGCCCTCGCCCTCCGTCAGCTTGTTTCCCAACGCCTGGTTGGCCAACTGGAGGAAGAGCTCGTTGTTGTTTTTCAGGGAGTCAGCGGCTATCGCCTTGAAGGTATCGGAAAGCCCCAGCTTTGCTTCCTCCGCTACCTTTAACTTCTCAACCAGGACAGCCGCTTTATTCTTCAGTATTAGCCAAACAACCACGCCACCAAAAAGCGCACCTACAATTATTGCACCTATAATGACTGCCAAATCCATTTCAACCTCCGTTCAGCTGATATTTCTTGTTATGTTAAGTATATCGCTGATTGGATGGCGAGTCAATTACGATCATTGTATCAATTCAGCCATACCCTGATATTGGGTATAGCAGAACCTGCGGCAGCCGTTATTGGAATGCCGGTAGGCTGTTCAGATTTTCTCGTACATAGCGATCTCGGCCTGACCTTCGAGGAAAGGCTTGATCGCCCTGAACATGTCCTTGAAATGGGGCGCTGTCGAGTGGAAGGTCAGCGCCTCATTATCTTCATACTTCTCGTAAAAGAAGAAGATATTGCGGTTGTCGGAGCGCCTGTGGACGCTGTAGTCGATGCAACCCGGGTCCTTGAGGAATTTGGGCGCGAAGTCCTGGATGGCTTTGGCCAGGTCGTCGCCGCTGCCCTCTTTGGCGCGCATGGTGGCGGTTATTACTATCATTTTTTCTCCTCTCCCCCTGCCCCCTCTCCTACGGAAAGGGGGTAAGGAATTTCTCAAGAGGGACTGCGTCCCTCGTTGGCTCCCTGTTAGGTACCGGTGAACTGCTTGAAAAAGTTTTTGTAGTT
>CAZUXO010000187.1:0-4026 GCA_964624325.1 uncultured Dehalococcoidales bacterium | reverse complement strand
TTCATCTCTCAGGCGGAAACGGTCAATCGATAGCACATTAATATCACTGATACCGAATTTCGCCATCAAGCCCTTAATTACCTTCATAATGAAAACTGCAGATTCGCTTAAAGGTATGTCCCGATGGTCGATATGACGATCTATCCACACAACCAGGTGCTCCATAGTCCAATCACCCGTCCCCCGCAATTCCATGACACTCTGATGCAGGTTCGCCATGTAATCGACGGCTGGTGTTTCACGGACGATAGTCTCTATCTTCCCAGTTTTGGATATATCGACGAGTCCGGCCTTAGCGTCCGGACGGATAAGTGGGTTGTAGTCTTCGGAAAGCGCGGCGTCCTTTTCACTGAGCTTCCATTCATGTTCAATTAGGAAAGTGCTTTCAAATTCCATTAATGTTTGATTTTCTTTTATGCATAGCCGGGGCACGATAAAATCAAACCGCGATTGATAACCGCTCGGCAGCAGGCTTGGCGTTCCCTCTCCAAATGCTTTTTCTGTCTCCGTCACCAGCGCATTGAGGTTTTCTATTCTCTGCTTAGCTTCGGGTGTCTTCATGCAGCTCGTCAATTGTTCCGTTTCATCCTTGCTTAGCGGTATATTGATAGTGACCTCCCCCCTCGTCACATCGATATTTACTTTGCCCACTAACGAAGGGGCCTGAATTGCGGCTATTTCCATGTCAATCTCTTTGGCCGGCTCGAAGTGTGCGGTCTTGGGTTGAACTCCGAAAGGAAGCGCTCCCTGTGGAACGGGAATAATTATCCTTTCCGCCTCGGCCGCTGTGAATCCGTTATGTTCCAGCGCCTCTTTAAATTCGTTCAATACTTCCGAAATTGATTGTGAAATGGAAAAAGCGTAAGCACAATTTAGGTCGGGATGATGCTTTGCCGTTGCCTTGGGGAGGCGTAATATTCTGCCGACTATTTGCTCTATTGCGGTAGCCGAGTGAGTTTCCTTCAGGCTGCATAGCACGTAGGCAAAGGGACAGTCCCAGCCTTCACGTAATTTCTCAACTGTGATAATAAATCTCACCGGGCATTTAGGTGCTGTAATGTCCAGGACGTTTTTTAGCTCATCCAGCTTGCCAGTGGAAATATTGATCTGGTCCTTACCTATATTAAATTCGCTGACCAGCCTGCTCCGGAGCGGTTCACATGCATCTACCCGCTCAGCCTGAATTAACATGATTGGCCTTAAATATTCTCCTGTCTTTTGTGATTCGGCTATTGCCAGTTTCTCAAGATCAGCTCGCAGCGCGGTCGCTTCCGCCAGGAGCTGGTCACGCTGGCTGGGGTGCCGCATGATAATGCGTATGGGCAGCTTAATCATATTAGCCGCTTTTAGCTCGGCGGCTGAAACGTGATGCAATACGTTCGATGCATGTTTACTGAGGTCGGGTGTGGCAGTAAACTCTATTATGCATGATGGCAGCAAATTGCCCAGTGTAGCGAATGAGAGATCAGTACGTGCGTTATGTGCTTCATCTACAATGATTATAGGTCGATGCAGCCGCAGCATATTCACCAGGGACGGGTTTGGCTTACCGTCTGCCCCAAGCAACAGATCGCCCAAGCGGTCAATAGGCACATTTGAGAGATGTTCAGCGAAGGCCCCATTTTGCCCATATACTTTGCGGCCGGTGGTATCTTCCACGCGGAAAGCTTGAATAGTTGCCACTATCACTACCGTTTGCCCTTCGATGGTAGCACGTGAAACTTGCAGCGCCTCTTCGATGGTCAGCACCTCAACGCTGCCGCAAGAAAGATCGAGCGCCCGTCGGTAATCATGCCTCGGGTCGCGTAAAGCTTCAGCTGTTTGATCGAGTATGGTATTGCTGGGCACGAGCCAGAGAACGACTGCACGTTCTGCACCTATCAGGTCGTTTATTACCAGGCCGGCAGTATAACAGGCCAGCAGTGTTTTGCCTCCTACTGTCGGTACACTCACACATACATAGGGCATTCCAGGAATTATGCCCGTTGCTGTGACCGGGATGTAGGGCACCGGGCTGCGCCCATTCTTCAATTGTGCTTCCTGATATGCCATTTCAGGTCTGCCGGTTTTAGAACACTGGCGAAAAAAATCACGCAGTGTGTCGAGGACCATAATTTGATATTCTTTCAGCGCTATCATGATACTTTGATCTCATATGGTATCTGGCGAATAATAATTTGTTCTTTCTGTAGCCGGTCACGTCCGAGCAGACAGCCCGTGCAATAAATGACCTTTTGCCCGCCATATGGTGGTAGCTGCGCAAGCACCGAGCGGGTAAGTACATTGCCCCCGTTGGCGCTCTTATCTTTCAGGATGCCGTTGTATAGCAGGTAAATACCTACTCCCCGGCAAATGCCGAGGAATGGTTTTATTGTGTTTGTATCTGCTGGTAGCGGCTCACCCGTTTCACTGAAATAGACATGCCGTGCCAGGTCAGTGTAACTCACCGTCTCACGTATTTTTCCCTGTTCATTGAATAGGGGTTCCCCCAGTTCGCAATAACGGAAACCTCCACCTAGTCCCTCCAAATTTTCACTCTTCGCGTTGGTATAGCCTGTTGCTACCCTTCTGACACGTTCAGCCGTAATATTATGGGCTACGTCCCGTTCCATTTCTACTAAGATGAATCGGCGTTTACCAGCGTCTTCATGGTTTAGCTGCAATATTGCATGGCCCGTAGTTCCAGATCCTGCAAAGGAATCAAGTATCAAGTCTCCGGATTGTGTGGTGTACCTTATCAATCTCATTATGACCTCATGATCTTTTGGATTTTCAAAGGTCTTTTCCCCACCAAAAATATCCCGTAATAGTTTTACAGACACTTGGGCTTGCTTGTAAATAACGCTTGGCATAACTTGTGCACCCAATACTTCATCTTCTGTGTTTTGCCCATCTAGATAATCGTTATCTGGGCCATTAGTACCCAGGTAAGATTTTCTAAAAGGTGGTTGCGTATGGTCCTGGCGAAACACGACCAATCCTTTTTCGATTTGCTCATTCATACTTTCAGGTGTCGCAAAACCCCAACCTCTTTCAGGGACTTTGCACGGTTGCTTTGTTGTGGGATGGATGACGTCATAGCGAGGTCCACCACCGCCAGGCCATGATATATCTCGGTCTCTCCAAACTCCTCCTTTATCAACGTGTTTGTGTCTACTAAGTTTTTTTGCTGGATGATCTTTCGTTAGGTTTCTATACCAGTCGCGTAAGGCGGTCTCTGTTTCATTAAAATTGTTTCCATATTTTTCCCGTAGTTCAGATACATATGCTATTACTGCATCTGCACCAGGTTTCGGTTCTCTCCAAATGGTATTTACGGCTCTTAAGGAAGCCAAAGACCTTGCATACACAATTACATATTCATGCCCAACAGAGAATAACTTGGCATCGTTTTTCCTTGTTTTATCCCACACCAATTGCGCAATAAAATTTTGCGGCTGGAAAATTTCATCAAGTAAAAACCGCAGTCGATATGCTTCAAAATCATCTATGCTAACTACGATTATGCCGGTTTCTGTTAGGAATTCTCGCAGTAATGCAAGTCGTGGGTACATCATGCATAGCCATCGGTCATGGCGATCAAGCGTCTCTCCTTCTTTACCTACAACTTGCCCTAGCCACTCACGTATCACCGGGCTGTTAACGTTGTCGTTATATTTCCAGCCTTCATTACCTGTATTGTATGGCGGATCAATATAAATGCACTTAACTTGCCCCGCATAGTAAGGGAGTAGCGCCTTTAAGGCAATAAGGTTATCGCCTTCCACAATTAGATTGCCGCTGCCAGGGTCACCACATGCAAGCGACGGTACATCCTTCAGCAGATGAAAAGGTACTTGCAGGTGATGATTTACTACCGCTTCTTTGCCGATCCAATTCAATGTGGGCATACGGCCTATCTACCTCCATTAGTCGTTGCCGATTCTATCCCAGTTATCGGTTCATTGCAAGATTGATATCAGTGTAAGCCGGTAATATTTATTATCCTGCATGTGTATTCCTGTATAATAATCTTGCAATTATTGC
>CAZUXO010000186.1:0-5066 GCA_964624325.1 uncultured Dehalococcoidales bacterium | reverse complement strand
CAATGGCATCGATGCTCAATTATTTGAACGAAAATAGCGCCCGCAATGTCATTACCATCGAAAATCCGATTGAATATTTGCATCGCAACTGCAAATGCCTTATCGCCCAGCGTGATTTGGGGGATGATACGCTTTCATTCGATACCGCGCTTATTCATGCTTTGCGTCATGATCCGGATGTGATTGTAGTGGGAGAAATGCGAGATCTACCAACCGTTTCTACAGCTCTCAGAGCCGCAGAAACAGGACATCTAGTTATGGGTACTTTGCATACTATTGATTCCGCTCAAACCGTGGATCGCATTATCGATATGTACCCTTCGGATCAGCAGCCGCAGATACGCTTGCAATTTTCCCAGGTTCTGGTAGCTGTTTTATCGCAAACGCTTCTTCCCAAAGCGGCAGGAAAGGGACGAGTCGCAGCTTTTGAAGTGATGACAGCCAATACAGCTGTAAGGAATCTGATTCGCGATGGCAAAACATACGAGCTGAATAACGTTATGCAGCTTAACTCCAGTGATGGCATGCAGACGCTGGACCAGTGTTTAGCCGGTTTGGTACGCATGAAGGTGGTTACTCCCGAAGAAGCCATAGCGCACAGCAGCCATCCTGATAGATTGCAAAAATTAATTCAGTTTGAGTACAAAAGCAAAGTATTGGTGTAGGTTTTTCAAAGTAGAAGGCGGTGTGAGATGCCAAAAAGGAAAATTCTTGTAGCTGATGATGAAGCCGATATCCGATACCTCGTTCGCCATGCATTCTCCAAAGAATATGAAATAATTGAGGCGGTGAATGGCATAGAAGCATTTTCAAAAGCCATTGATGAAAAGCCCGACCTGATATTATTAGACATAATGATGCCTCTGCAAGATGGTTACAAAACATGTTTACAACTTAAATCTGATGATGTGACAAAAAATATTCCAGTTGTAATGATTACAGGAGCCGATTATGTGTTGAATCGCAAGTTAGGCGAGCAACTGGGAGCGGCTGATTATATTCCAAAACCCTTTAAGATAGTTGACCTTATTAGTGCTGTGAAGAAACTATTAGATCCTTAGGTGGACAGATATTGGTATCGGGTCAAACTCGGAACGAGAATTTAGGGTTAACATTTTAGCATCCAAACCGTTATAAAACGGGGCTATTGTCGCAAAACTTAACCCCTACCAGGTTGGTTCACATTATTTCCGAATTACAAAGCCCTTCAGCCATAACCTCCTTGCCCGGTGACCCACCTGAGTTGGTCGCTCTGGTACACAGAAATAACTTACCCGTCGTGTCGGGGGTAGTATTACAGCTTTGAGCGATCGCCGGCGCACTAGACTCAGACACTTGTTTTAAAACCATGTGTCTTATATCCCACTCATAGGAAAACTCCGAATTGACATAGAACCTCATTCAAGAGATTACAAGCCCTGAGTTCTACCCAGCGTTGCCTGCTTCAATTCGGTAAAGGCCACTCTCTCATACCAGATAAACTCCTTCAATCCATCCTATTTGCTTCTCAATATGCGGGGACTTGATCGGAAACAGGCACGGACATCGCTTCCGGCGGATAGCACCCCAGACTATTTAGTGAGTTTCTTCTTGTCTTCTTGAGTGGCAACCGGACTGGTCTTGGGCAATAACATTGACATCAGATCGATAGGCATAGGGAATATGATCGTATTGGTCTTCTCGGTGGCTATCTCCGTCAGGGTTTGCAGATATCGCAGTTGTAGCGTTACAGGCTCTTGGGCGATAATATGCCCGGCTTCTGACAGTTTCTTGGAAGCCTGGAGCTCACCTTCGGCATGAATGATTTTGGCACGGCGCATTCGCTCTGCTTCGGCTTGGGCGGCCATGGAACGGCGCATTGACTCGGGAAGTTCGACGTCTTTAATCTCAACGATACTTACTTTAACACCCCATGGATCAGTCTGCTCGTCGATGATGGTCTGGAGGTTCTGATTAAGTTTTTCGCGCTGCGAAAGCAGCTCATCGAGTTCATGTTGACCGAGGACATTACGCAATGTGGTCTGCGATATCTGCGAAGTGGCCTGTATATGATTGATGACTTTAACCACTGAAGCCTCGGGGTTGACCACCCGGAAATAGACGACTGCATTAACACGAACCGTGACGTTATCTCTGGTGATGACGTCCTGGGCAGGAACGTCCATCGTAACCACGCGCAAATCTATTTTGACCATGCGGTCGATATAAGGAATGATCATAAAAAACCCGGGACCTTTGGCCCCCATCAGCCTGCCAAGTCTGAAAATCACTCCCCGTTCGTATTCATTGATCACCTTGATCGACATAGAAAGAATAGCGACTACAAAGACCACGACGATGGCTGCAATAATTGGACCCATATAATTACCCCCTTTCTTTAGCGACGAATAACTTTAAACCTTCAAAACCTGTAATAACAACCGTATCACCGGGAGAAGCAATGCCCTTGTCGATCCTTGCGTTCCATAATTCCCCTTGAAAGAGTACCATCCCCTCCGGGTCAAGCGTCTTGCGCACTAAAGCGACACTGTCCTCGAAACTTTCACTACCGGTGACAATTCGCTTGCGCTGCGCTGTCACAACTCGGTTGGCGATAAACACCAGCAAAGGCGAGATGATGGTGGTTGTGACTGCGATCAAAAAAGGATTTACCCGATCCTCTACACCACCCCTGTACAGGAATATCGAACCGAAAACTAGCGAAAACAAACCAAAAACAGTAATAGCACCTTTTGTATGCACCAGGGCTTCGGCAACAAAAAACCCGAGTGACATAAAAATCATAATGATCCCGATTGGGTTAATCGGTAAAGTGCTGAGAGCCAAAAAGGCAAAAAGACCTGCGATGATACCTATAGTGCTGGGAATAATCAAACCGGGTGTAAGGATTTCAATTGAAATGCCCAAAATAGCCAACACCAGGAATATATAGGCCAGATTGGGGTCGCTCACAGCCGCAATAACGCTGCCAATAGGGTTCATTAGATTTCATTGCCTTTACATCTGGACATTGAAAAATGCTTTAATCCAACTGTTAGTCAAGTATATCCACCGATGGTGTTCGGCGCAATATTTGAACAGCCTGAAGCTAGTAGTGTAGAATTGTGCCATCGAGGAATAGGATTGAGTTATGCAGATACAAAGATGTAAAGGATGCAATGATTTAACCGGCGAAGATATGCTGCGTTTTCGCAGCGTAGAGGCTGCTTTTCAGGAAACATCCAGGAGTTATGGATATTCTGAGGTGCGCACTCCCACCCTGGAATATCTATATCTGTTTACATCGGCAGGGACTTTGACACCGGGGATGCTGCGCAGGGTATATTCATTTTTGGATTGGGACGGGTGGAGTGGAGAGCGCGTTGTGCTGAAACCGGATGCAACTATACCTGTAGTGCGTTTTTATGCCGACCGTCTTTCCAAACAAGACCAACCAGCACGTTTGTCGTATGTTACCAACACCTTTATTTTCGAAGAAACAGGCACCAAGGCTCGTGAGCGCTGGCAGTGTGGGGCTGAACTCATCGGAAGCGGATCATCGATGGCTGATGCCGAACTGGTTGGGCTCGCTTGCGACAGCATAAATAAAATGGGCTTAAAGAACATCGAGCTTAAGCTATCGCACGCGGGGTTAATGCGCGCCATACTGTCTAGCCTTGGTATGAATCACACCGAACAGGATGCTATTTTCGACCGTATACTCGATGGCGAAGCGAATGTACTGAATAAACTTCAGGTAGAAAAACCACAAGCTGTTGAAGCGTTGCAGCTACTGCTTGGCACCAAAGGTAAATCCTCAGCGTTTTTGAAAAACCTTCGAGCGTTATTCGCAGCCAATACACCTCAGGTACAGGAGGCTCTCGAAAAATTTAATGAAACCATTGACCTCGTGGAAGGAATGGGGGTTAATTACCAAATTGATTTTACATCAGGCAAGGGGTTTGAATACTATACCGGCTTTATTTTCCGCTTGTTTGTTGATGGGGAGAATGTTGGAGGCGGGGGCAGGTATGATCAATTGGTCGGCATGATGGGTGGACAGTCGGCCCCTGCTGCTGGCTTTGCTTTGTATATCGACAAGCTGGCGTCTGTGATCAATATCGACAGCTTTTATATCCCGGTAGCGCAAAGAGTCAGTCTTGATATCGAAACTGGAGGCATGAAAGAAGCCACGGAAATAGCCGGATTGTTGCGTAATGCAGGACTGGTAGTGTCGCTGGCTATGCAGGGGAAACGGGCAGCTAATTGCGGTTGGTGGGTGGAAGTGCGGAAATCAGCTCCACAGATTACCGTTTTCAATTGTGGCAGCGCAGAAAGCAGCGTTTGCGAAAGTCCAATCGAGTTACTTACGATCATTGGGTGCGAACAATGCAGCTCAGGCTAGCACTTCCAAAAGGCAGATTGCTCGCTCCCACGGCTCGCCTTCTGGAAAAAGCCGGTTGGTGCATGGATGACTACAGTGAAAAGGCCAGGCTATACCGTTTGAAATCGAAGACTTTCCCTGAACTGCAGGCAAAGATGTTTCAGGAAAAAGATATTCCCATCCAGGTAGCCATCGGCAACTATGATCTGGGTATTTGTGGGCTGGACTGGCTCACGGAGCAAACGTCTAAATATCCCAGTAGTGCCGTTGTGATACTGAAAGAACTGGGTTATGGAGAAGGCGCAGTGTACGCGGCAACCCGTCCTGAATCCATTGAAGGTGATGAACTGGTTACCGATGGTGACACCGTGCGAATCGCTAGCGAGTATCCGAACCTGGCCGAATCTTTGGCGCAAAAACTCAGGTTCAGGCGTTTTAGTATCTATCCGTTATGGGGATCAGCCGATGCTTACCCGCCGGAAAATGCCGATATAGTGCTGCTATCACGAAAAAACGAGACAGAAATTTCTTCGCTTGGCCTGCGCTCGATGGGTAAAGTAGTTAATTTCAGGTCTTGTCTCATTGTAAACACAGAGAGCCTGCGTACGAAAGATCTGTCAGTACTCCTCGCGTCGATCACTGCACAGTTGCCGCTTGCAACGTATATCACCAAAGATATGAATTTTGATATTCAGAACATCAC
>CAZUXO010000185.1:0-7110 GCA_964624325.1 uncultured Dehalococcoidales bacterium | reverse complement strand
ACCAAAAAGTCGCCGGAAGAAAACGGCTGCTGGATGTCGATATGAACACTTGTAATCGGGTGTATTGTTCGGAATTCATACGAGATTTTCTTATCGGGGTACCCGACTATGCTGGGGTCATAATACTCCACACGGAAGGTTTCACTGGTAACCTCATAGCTTATTTCATCCCAGCCTTGTATCGCCGATGGTTGTCTGGCCGGCGGCCCACCAGAGTATTTTCCCTGAGCGTCTTTTGAGCCCGCTGAGTACATCTCGGCTGCGGTGGGCACAAGAAACTTCACTTGGGCCGGTGCCTTGACCCCAACGATCTGCCCTTCAAGCATTACAAGAAGTCGTTGATCATCATATTCAGGTTTTATCCACAAATTCACTTGTTTATACCCGGTTGGTTCGTTGCCCGTTTGGGCAAAAACAGAAACGCCTGGGCCTAGTGAAAAGGCAAAAATGCAGAGACCGATAAACAAAGGTTGAAGTATCCTCATAGATATTTACTCACCTCCACAACGAAACAGCAAAATGTTTGATCTCAGAATGGTTCGTGCCTATGCTCCAGCTATGTTGGAGCATAGGCACTGCTGGAGCGACCGGCGTTACAATATAAGATTAACCTGCTTGCAAGGTATCTTGATAGGCTGAGTCTATATTAGCAAGATTGGTCACCAAACTGCCATTTTCCAGTTGCCACTTGACCTCGGCTTTGGGGTAATTGACGCAAGCGCCACTGATACCCTTTCCTGTCTTGGCACTAAACTTGGTCCCGCAGGTATCGCAAACCAAAATCCCCTTCTCCAATGAGAAGCTATAGGAGCGGCATGGCACACAAATATTCGCCCTCATATAAGTCACTCCATCAAGCGTATAAGCCATAAAGGACTCCTTGCCCGATGCCATGGTTACCCAAAAATGGATGATTTTGCCCTGCTCTATGGCGCTAACCGGGATAGAGACAGACGTCCCATTTATCACGGGTGTTATCCAAGCAGGTTTATACCGTGTTCCATCTGAGCTGTTTACACCGCTTAAACCTGTTGCGGCATTGGACACCGATCCCGTTTTAGCCGCTCCGCAGGCAGAGAGTAGAACAGACGCAACCAGCATGAAGGGAAATATTACCTTTATTATTGTTTTGCCAGACATACAGAACCTCCCAGATAAGCAATATTTTTAACAATTTCCACGATTTCCCCGTCTTTTAAGAAAAGGATTTCGCGAGCGTGATTGGCTATTTCAGGGGAATGGGTTACCATGACGATGCTGCGCCCTTCTTCATTGAGTTCTTCAAAAAGCCGTAATATTTCGAGCCCCGTCTTCTGGTCCATGTTTCCCGTGGGCTCGTCGGCTAGAATAAGTTCAGGGTCGTTCACCAGGGCACGAGCGATAGCCACACGCTGCTGTTCGCCACCGCTGAGCTGGCCAGGCCTGTGCGAAGCTCTCTTTTCAAGCCCCACGCGCTTGAGCATGTCGAGCGCTCTGCTTATATCGCGTTGTGTTCTTTTGAAGACCATCGGCAGCATCACATTCTCCACGGCGGTAAGAGACGGCAACAAGTGGTATTGCTGAAAGACGTATGATATTTTCTTACGCCTGAGGTCAACCAGCTGGTTCTCATTGAGATTATCGATGCGTTCCCCGTCAAGTATCACCTCGCCTGACGTTAGCTGGTCAAGCCCGCCAATGATGTTGAGCAGAGTAGACTTGCCACTTCCCGACGGTCCCATTATGGCCATAAAATTGCCCTTGTCTACCGTGAAAGCCACTTCTTTTAAAGCATTAACTTTGTTTCCATCGTGCCCGTATACCTTGGATACATTTTTTATCTCTAACATGTTTCACCTCATAAAGAACGGAATGAATCGGCCACCCTGATTCGGGTCGCCCGGAAGGCCGGGTAAACTGCTGCCACGATAGCCACGGCCACAGCGACACCTATAGATACCGGGAATAAGCGGATTATCCAGGAAACTGCTGTCCCTTCAAAAATAAGCGGGCCAATAACGTAAGCCAGCAGGCTTCCGGCAACATAACCGAATATTCCACCGAGGACTCCCACGACCGCTGCTTCCTCCAAAAACATGGCGACAATCTGCCGCTGCGAAGAACCTACAGCCCGCATGATTCCTATGTCCTTGATACGCTCATGCACCGAGGTCATCATGGTATTGGCCACGCCGAAAGCACCGATAGCCAGTGTGATGCCCGCCAGTGCCAGCATAAGCCTGTTTATGCGCCCCAGCATCCCCATCTCGGTTTCGGCCACCTGTTTCACGGCAAGTGCCCTTATACCAGGAATGGAGTTGTTCAGGCTGGTAGCGATAACATCCACCGGACAGGCGTTGCACAGAGCGCGGATATCTATTGAGGAGATAAGCCCCTCCTTGCCAGAAGCCTTTTGCAACGTACCCAAAGTAGTAATTAGCTGATAGTCGTCATTAGAGCCGGTTTCTTCCAGAATGCCGGACACGGTGAAATCCATGTTCCCGTATGAGAACGTATCGCCTACTTTAAGGTCCAGCAAAGTGCTGACCGAAGCCCCGGCCACGGCATCATTGGTGTTCGCAAGATACTCTCCCTGGCCAATGTTCCACCACGTTCGTATCAACCTCTCAGGCTGTGGCAAAACCCCTACCATAGTCACCGAAGTGCCTTTTATCAGAGCTGTTACATAGAGGTTCGGAGCAATGGTGGCGATATCACCAGTGTCTGTAGATTTGAGTGCTTTGCGAATTTCTTCATCAGTTAGCAGGCGTACCTGAGGCAGGATGCCCTCGGAAATGTAATTGTTACCCACTGATATTGTCCCCAAACTAAGGTCGCCCAGTTTCATATCGAGATTGTTAATAGCGGGAGCTATCGTGAGGTTAGGGCCATATTTTTCCAGTTGAGCTTCTATCCTGGCCTGCCCAGCGGCTGCTACCGTGAGAATGCCCACTACGGTCATAGTACCTATGACGACCCCCAGAGCAGCGTAGAGTACGCGCTTTTTACGTCGCAGGATATCCTTGAGAACAAGCTTGTAAATGTTCATTTTTTTATTTTCCTTCTGTTAAGGGATTCCCCCGCTGCTTAAGCTTTAGTATAATAGCTGCGGTAAAAGCCCAGGCTCCAATAGCCAAAACCTGCGCTTCCTGAAGCCCCCAGAGTAGCACTGTCTCATGTCGCACACTGGTGAGTAGCAATCTTCCCAGGGCGTAAAGCGCCAGATAAACGGCAAAAAGCATACCACTCTTGTTGAAGCGCCCTTTTAGTTTAATAACAAGGAGCAAAATGGCAGCGTTCCAGAGCATCTCGTATACTGGATAAGGATGGGTTGGTACACCCAAGAGATTGGATGCTATCGATGAAGCAGGGTTGGTATAGATAAACCCCCATGGCAAGCTGGTCGCTCCACCAGCGGCGTCGCCATTTATTATGCAGCCCAAGCGACCGATGATTTGGCCCACCAGTAGAGCCGGTACCAGAATATCAGCCAGCAAACCAAGCGAAATGCGCTTAGCCCGAGCATAGATGGCTATAGCCAATCCTCCACCAATGAGCGCTCCCCAGATGGCCAAGCCTCCCTGTTGAAACTGGATAATCTGTGCGGGGTTTGCCACATAATAAGTTACGTGGTCTAGCACATGGAAGAGCCTCGCCCCTACGACACCACCCACCAACACCCATGGTGCAAGATTATAAATAACCTCGAATGCTATACCTTTATGCTTCGCACCACGTACGGCGAGGAAAAATACCGCAAGCCCTGCCATTAGCACGGCCAGACTGTACCAGCGGAGCTCCACATGCCCGATCTGGAAGATTACTGGATTAATATTTATGACAATGCCATCCATATATATCTGTTTCCCTAAGAAGTTGTTATTCCAATGCTATTGTTTAAACTTGAAACCAATTCAATGCAAATTGCGTGAACGAACTAATATTTGCGACAAGCTCTCGAATTTGGATTACTCTCAGCCCAAACTGCCACGTGTCTTTTAACTCTATTAGTGGCAAGCGCCGCCGGAGGAAGTCGTATCACCGGTTGCATCCTGATTCTGGTTGTTAAACATCGGACAGCTAACCTGACCTTGTGCATCAGTCACCCTGCAACCAGATGCTCCCTGTATTCCAAGGCGAGGACCACCCGCCAATGCCGGTACTGCAAATACCAGTACTGCGGCGGCAACAAGCGCGACTCCAGCTCCAGTTACTACCAAGATTTGCTTTTTGTTTTTCATGTATTCTCCCTTTCCTTTTTATTATTCTTCCACTACGTGTAATAAGACCGGCTGAAATACTCTGACCTACTACATCATTAATAATATTCTCTGTACCTTAGATAGATATTAGAGGGGGATTAACAGGAGATTAGATTTCGATCCAGGTTTAATTTATCCAACGTAGCGGGTAGAGGTGACTTTATCGGTCGTCCCTACCCGCTACAAACCTGGCATTCACGGGAAGATGAAAGAATTCATTTTTACTACATCGAGAGTACCTGGGGGTTGAGCATGCCGAAGATCATGGCGATATGCGCCACTATGAGAAAAGCGCCCACGAAAGTGGCATGTAACTTAAGTTTTCCCATTTCATCCCGTTTTTTAGCCAGAACTCCAACCTCGATAAGGCTGATACCGAGCAATGGGACGACGCCGAGAAGATAGAAACCAACGGCAATAACGTCGGCGATACCGCGCCATTCGCCTCCGGTGGTAATAGGCACGACCGCATTAAAAATGAGATAGATAAACACACCAAGGAAATAGAAACCAACAACCAGACCTGCGGCCTTGTTGATCCGCCTGACAACCCCATTCATTTTGCGGCCAAAAAGCAGCACAAGTTCGGTGACAGCTATAGTTTCAGCCAGTATGACCGGGATAGCCATGAACATGATCAGATTCCATGGTTGATTTGCCACCAGAAGCCCCATGTAATGGGTCATAGTTTCCAAGATAATAACCTCCTTTTTATTTAATAATTTTGCGGGCTTGTTTCGAGCGAGGATATTCGTTTATCTATACGGAGAATCACTAAGACTACTAACGGTTGAATCAACTAATCCCAACATTGCCTGCTTTTTGTGGAAATAAATCTTGTTACGGCAGGCAACAGTCTTCAGGGGGCAACGGGTCAACAGCGGAAGTCGACTCAGGTGCAGATGCCGGTGTAGCAGGCGAATTCGTCAATGAGGTTGCTAAAGAACCAGAGAGCGTTGGAATTGGCGCTACAGCTGAGGATGGTCCCGTAGTTACAGGTAATGCCAGGGATGCAGATGTTGTTGGAATTGGCTGAATGCTGGCTTTCAAGGAGGAATCGTTTTTAGCAATTGCATCTGGAGTACTCCCATCTGCAGCTTGCGCTGTAGAAGGTGACGGACAGCCCGTTAAAAGCAATACTAAAAGTGGCATAACCACCACGGATGGAATTTTCAGGTGCATCTTAGTCCTCATCTCTCATATTCCTTGTTCTATGCCATTTACCCTGTTAGTATTGCATCCATTTCTTAATACAACCTTAAAATATGCTTAATAACTCATTAAAATAATGGCCCGGGCTTAAATATTGAACCGCACCTCAAACGTGCTGCCCTTCCCCGGCTCACTGTCTGCTACGACCGTCCCGTTATGCTGCTCGGCGACGCTCTTTACTATGGCTAGCCCCAGACCAGTGCCACCGCGCTCGCGCGAACGTGCCTTTTCCGCGCGGTAAAAGCGTTCGAAGATGTGCGGAACGTCTTCAGGAGCAATGCCAATCCCATCGTCTGTGACTTTCATTATTGCTCTCGAACCCTCGCATAGAAGAGAGACCAAAATATGACCATCATCCGCGGTGTACTTAATGGCATTATCCAACAGATTACCCAGCATGCGCCGCAAGCGATAGCCGTCTCCCCTAATATCAATGCTGTCTGCATGAGTTATCGTGATAATGCGACTGCCGGCAGTCTGCTTAGCGCGCCGGACTTCATCCAATACGATTCCCCTAAGGTCAACTCTAGCCTGTGGGATGGCGTGGTCAGATTCAATTTCAGTAAGCAGAAGGAGGTCATCCACGATTCTGGACATCCTCTTGGTCTCAGACTCAATGGCTAGTAATGATTCCGCCCTTTCCGATTCCGGCAGATTGCGCTTCAACATATCCACATTGCCCCTAACAACGGTGAGGGGACTGCGAAGGTCATGCGATGCATCAGCAATAAAACGTTTCTGGGCATCGAAGACCTGGTTCAAATGGGCAATCAAGTGGTCGAAAGTTCCGGCCAGACGGCCGATTTCATCGTCCGGTCCAACATAACCGACGCGACGATTCAGGTCTGAGCTGGTCTCGATTTCCCGGGCGGTGCCGGTTATTTGCTTGACTGGTTCAAGCGCCCGTTGTAACAGGAATACGCTCAAGAACGCCATAAATATCAAAGCGAAAATAGCCCAAATGAAAAGTGACAACACTGCCTGTCTGAGCACTGACGCCACCAAAGCCATGGACTCACCCACCTGTAGGACCAGAATCTCGCCATTCAGATCAAGAGGAGACGCCATTATGCGTAGATGAGTGCCGCCGTCGGAGGCAAGCGTTGTGGTAACGAGTATTCCGCTGGTTACCTTTGTAATAAGACCGGGGGTTGAAGGCAACTCCTGGGCTGCCAGATTGTCAGATTTTACGACAACACTTCCGTTACTATCTATTATTTGAATAAATATCCCCGGTGAAACAAAATCATTGATAGGAGGCAGGTTGGAATGTATGACCTGATAATCCAGTGGAGCCCCAGTTATGTCCGAATGAAGTGTTCCATGCACTCGCGCAGAGTACACCTCAAGGTTATTATCTACTTCCTGATAGAGGTAACGCTGCAACAGAAAATATAACAGCACTCCTGACAGGATCAAAATGACACAAAGGATTACGCTAAACCATATGGTAAGCCGCCAGCGGATAGGCACCTATCCCTCCCTCAGAACGTACCCTACCCCACGCACCGTTTGAATAAGCCGAGATTTGCCATCAATCTCCAACTTAGCCCGAAGATAACTGATATAAACCTCAATGACATTGGATTCGCCATCGAATTCATACCCCCATACCCGCTCGCAAATTGTAGCCGTATGGAGTACCTGGCGAGGGTGG
>CAZUXO010000184.1:0-3069 GCA_964624325.1 uncultured Dehalococcoidales bacterium | reverse complement strand
GACCTGTACGACTACTACGGGGAGAACGGGACCGGATTCTGGACACTGATGTCCTCGGGATCATGGCTCGACGAGGGTAAGGACACAATCGGTAACAAACTCAGATACATGGGTGCCTGGGAGAAATACCAGCTTGGCTGGCTAAACTATGAGGTAGCCCGCGCTGGAGTGAAGTCCGAGCACAAACTTGGACCGATGGAATTCAACACCAAGCAGGCGCAGGGCTTGTTTGTTATCCTACCGCAGAAGCCAGTGACAGTGCACATTGCTGATCCGTATGCTGGCTCCTATTTCTATTTCAGTGGCTCAGCTAACAACTTAAACAACAAGATGACCAAGGCGTTCACTCTCGGCGCAGGTGCCACGCTGACTGCCAAGGTAAACTACGGCATCGAAGAAGGTTACGACTACGCTAATGTGATCGTCTCGACAGATGGAGGCGCGAATTGGCAGACGATGCCCACTAACCTGTCGAACTCGACCGTAGAGGCTAACGGCATCGAAGGGTTCTCTAATGGCTGGATTGTACTGACGGCCAACCTGCCAGCGGGCAATGTGCTGGTAGGTTTCCAGTACAGGAGTGACGGTGGCGTCAATGAAGACGGGTTCATGGTTGATGATATCCAAATCAGCGGCGCTGTGCTCGATGGAGCCGAGACCAATACTGGGTGGACTTACACACCTGCCGGTGGTTTCCGAGTAACGACGGGCACTGAGGCTAAACTATATAGCCAGTACTACGTGGCTGAGTATCGCACATATAAGGGTTATGACAGCACATTGAAGGTTGGCCCGTACTTCTTTGGCTACCTCAATAACCCTGTTTTGGCAAATTTCGTGGACCACTTCCCCTATCAGGACGGCCTGTTGATCAACTTCTGGGATACGTCACAAGCAGACAATAACACCGGCTTACATCCTGGGAAGGGTTTGCTCTTGCCCGTAGATGCCCACCCGGAAACGCTCTACCGCGTTGATGGTGTCAAGTGGCGCAACCGTATCCAGAGCTATGACTCGACTTTTTCCCTGGATAAAACCGATGCGCTGAACAACCTGCACGTGAACAGCGTGTTGTCCCCTGTGCCCAGCTTGAAAGGTATTTCGGTTTTTGACGATCGAACATTGTACTATGACCCTACCAATCCCCAGGGGAGCGTCAAGCACCCCAACACCGGCACGCAGATCAAAATACAATCAATCAGTGCGTTGGGAGGTTTCATGCAGGTGCAGGTTACGCCCGCAAAGTAATACCTTTATCAGCCTGGTTTGAGATATAAAAGAGCCCGCTTCCGCGGGCTCTTTTATATACATTAGCTGTTATGTAAAGTATAAGTAGACGAACTGTTATCTTTGAAGGGTTGATGAACTACTAAGTGTTCTTTGAAAGTATGCAACAGCAGAAATGAGTCTAAGCATTGGTAAAAAAAAATTCATGCATTTTCGTCGTCAATAAAATTTTTGGGAAACAAATACCAGTTTTCAGGCAGAGGGTCTGCCTGAGTAAGGGCGAATTGAATTCAATTGCCCATGCGTGGAAACAATTCCGAAATGACTCAATTACGGCTCTCCCCTGACATTGTTTACCCCCTCCTTGTTGAGCATACGCGCGCAAGCCAGCAGTTTATCTTCGTGGGTGGAGAAACCAGACATCCCGAAAGGCATGCCGCGGGGAAGAGGAGCATCGCCTTCACCCCACAGCATCTTTTTGGCCTTTACCAGCTTAACCAATGCCGTGATAGCCAGCATGAGGGCGGGAAAGTTTTCGGGTGAGGAGGTAAGGATATCTTCTATCTTCATGCGCACGATGGCTATCTCCTGGTCGAAGCCTCTAAGATATGACGCTGCCTCAAGCGCCCTCTGCTGCTTGCGGGTGAGACGGTTGGAGTAGAAGCCGTGGGTGCGGGCGTTCTGGTTGCCAAGAGGAGCTCCGCGTTTTGGCGTAGGTTGGATGATATCTGTCATAGGGATATTATAGCACGGATGTACTGGTGGGGTCAAGGTCACACCATAAAGCATTCAGCTATCAGCAGTCAGCTACCAGCTAACTAGCGAGAACGACTGGATTCCGGCGCTCGCCGGAATGACAAGTGTGCAGCTGTCAGCGGTCGGCTACCAGCTTACTAACGAGAAACGGCAAACGCTGGATTGTCGGGTCAAGCTCGACAATGACAAACGGAATAGTGGACTAGATTGCCGCGTCGCTCCACTCCTCGCAAGACGGGCGGGGAACGAGATTGCCACGCTTCGTCCGCAGGATGAGGTGAGAAAACCTTCCCGTGTCAGCTATCAGCACTCAGCGTTCAGCACTCTGAATCCCAGTTTTCGCGCGAATGACCAAGGGGAGGCGCAGAACAGGTGCACGTGCAGAATGCAATTATAAAGTTGGAACTGACTTTCGTCCTGCCTAAGACCTTTAACCGCTTTATTATGTCAAAAGGATTAACCAGGAAAATGGATTAGCTATAGGCATACTACGCGAAAGTAATCTCCGGGTACCTTTTAAGTGGCTAGGAACTTTTCTGATTATTTTGGATCTATAACCCCTAATGCCTAATGACGTGTCCTCTTTATTTGAACCCGTACTATTTTTGTATAGGGAAAAGAGTTAATGGCACTGAAGACTCACGTACCGGAACATCAAGCAAATATCCAGATATACTCAAATCTGTTCTCCCCGTCACACCAATTGCTTTAATAAACCCAAAACTTACCTCACTTTTTGGATCAGCGTAGATCTTTACAGTTAAGCTGCTTGAAAATATCCTCCCCTCTGAATATTGCATCACGGTCGCTGGAATAATATAACGAATTTTTTCTGAATTGGTGTAGGCTTCTAATATAAGTGAATATATCGCATTGGAGCTACCCTGACCAAGAGCAGTCACATACTCAATTACGAGCCTCTTACCGGCAGGTACGGAAAATGAACTACTTTCAGGAATATCATTAAGATCCCCCCACCAAGCAAAAGGTTCAACCGCAGAACTATTCGTGATAGTTTTAGTCTGGGTAACAGTTTGAGCAGGTACTATTCCACACCCAGTCAGGATGGTGGAGCATGCCAAAATC
>CAZUXO010000183.1:0-4964 GCA_964624325.1 uncultured Dehalococcoidales bacterium | reverse complement strand
TTTGCTTTTTTTTTTCAAGCAGAAGACGGCATACGAGATCATAGCCGGTGACTGGAGTTCAGACGTGTGCTCTTCCGATCTCTGAGGAAGCGTTGCAAAAACACGGAATCATCATAGTAGCCCGAAAAAGATAGAAGAAGTGAACGTAACAAAAAAGAAACTTCTGGCCATTCCTGGGGATGACATATTTCTCAAAAGAGATATAGAGATACTCAAGGATCACTTTGAGATAAGGACGGCTCCGGGTTTTAACCGCAGAAAGCCGTTTACAAGTACCATAAAAATCCTTCAGGGCACCCTATGGGCAGATATAACGTTTTCCTTTTTTGCGGGTACTCACGCCTTTTTGGCAGTAGTTTTCTGTAAGCTCTTTATGAAAAAGTCCGCCGTCGTGGTTGGCGGTCATGAGGTGGCCAATCTACCAGAAATAGACTATGGCTCTATGTCCCAACCCATTCCCGCGCACCTGGTGAAATTTGTGCTTAATCATGCCGATAAAATTTTTGCCGTCTCCGAATTTAATAAACAAGAAATCTTGAAATATTCGAACCCCCGTTATCTTAAGCTTATCTATGCGTGTAGCCCAATCGATTCCGTTAAGTTCAGCCCGAGCGGGGTAAAGGATGATTGGGTAATTACTGTCGGCTTTATTAGTGAGCGCACCATTAGACGAAAAGGCTTTGTAACATTTTTAAAAACAGCCGAATATTTCCCTCAGTTAAGGTTTGCATTGATTGGCGGGTATCTTGATGGTTCTATCTCGTATCTTAAATCGTTTGCGCCATCGAATGTTACCTTTACCGGATTAGTAAATAATGACGAACTGCTTAAATGGTATCAAAAAGCCAAAGTTTACTGCCAACTTTCATACCATGAATCCTTCGGTATGGCTTTAGCCGAAGCAATGGCATGTGAATGTGTCCCCGTGGTTACGCCTGACGGGGCACTTCCAGAAGTTGTCGGCAATACTGGTTTTTATGCTCCTTACGGGGATATTGGGGCGACAGCAGTCGCAATTGAAAAAGCGTTACTTTCGGATAAAGGTGAGGATGCAAGGAAAAGGGTTAAAACTATGTTCCCAATTGAAAAACTGGAAAGGACATTAGTGAGCGAGTTGGAGGAACTGATAAAGTGAAAAAGGATACAGCAAAGATGGCAGAGAGGGCCACACTAGAAGATGGCACACATACTTTTACGTTATGTGAACACATAGCACGTTACGTTTTTGCTGGGAAATTTGTGGCAGGTAAATCTATCCTAGATATAGCTTGCGGAACAGGCTACGGATCGAGCTATTTGTTCAATAAAGGCGCAAATACAGTGGTTGGCGCCGACTATTCGGATGAGGCACTGGAGTACGGAAGGTTGCATTATCAAAAAGATGGGCTCGAATTTATCTGGTGCGACGCCCAACAAATGGTGTTCCCTGATAACTCCTTTGATGTTATTGTTTCATTTGAAACGATAGAGCATCTGGAAAGATATGAGGATTACTTGAAGGAGTGTAAACGAGTGCTTAAAGCTGACGGCACTTTTATCTGCTCAACACCCAATATAGACGGGGGATTCGGCTATAAAAATCCGTGGCATCTTAGGGAATTCTCATTGATTGAGTTCAATGAATTAATGTCAAGATATTTTGGGGAGGTAGTCCTTTACGGGCAAACTTTTATTAAGAAAGAGGAAGAGTTCAAAAAGGAATCAATAAAGCGTTTAGCGTTTATCATTCGCTTAATTCCAATGCCAATTAAAAACTTTCTGAAAAAGCTCATCCTTCCAGAGCAGTTTCTTTTTACTTCATTATCTGAAGTATGCCCCGGCTTTGCAGACGGAGTTGATGATGCGTTGGACAAAAAATATGCACCGTCCTTGTTAAACCAAAGTTCACCCCTCTGCAGGATTATGATTGCTGTGGCAAAGAAGCGCGTTGAATAACTTAAAAGTCGTGGTCACTGTCCCTAAAAAACCGTTCTTGACGTGATGAAAATTTTGGTATGGCTCTTAAACTTTGTTTAATCTGTATCTATTTTGGGGACACTTATAAATGGGCGAAAGGAGTAAACAAATGGCTGGCAAAATATTGAAGGTAGGCGTAGTGGGTTGTGGTTATATTGCACAGACTGCTCATATTCCAGCGTTGTTGAAAAACAAGAACTGTATACTTGTGGCAGTGTGTGATACGAACGAGAAAGCAGCCTCTTCTGTTGCCAAGAAATTTGGAATTAAACGATTCTATGTAGACCTAGCAGGCATGTTGGCCAAAGAAAAGCCCGACATCGTAGACATCTGCACATCAATAAATACCCACGCGCCTTTGGCTATTCAAGCCATGAAAGCTGGCTGCCATGTTCTCGTGGAAAAGCCACTTGGTATAAATGTCGCGGAAACAACCGCGATGTTGCGGGTTTCAGAAGAAAGTGGCGTGACACTTGGCGTTGTTCATGACATGCTTTTCATATTGGCAATCCTTAAGATGAAGAATATTGTTCAATCTGGGGGCGTTGGCAAAATATTGGGCGTAAGCATTAAACACAGTTTCCCACGTGTGTATGCACCCATTATCCAGGATCCAAACCACTGGTGGCACAGGCTACCTGGGGGTGTTTTTGGCGACACTCTGCCTCATCCTATATATTTAATCAGAGAATTCCTGGGCAATGTTGAGCCAGTGGTAGTCCATACAAATAAAATTGGCCCTTTGCCACACCAGCCGTTTGATGAAATGCAGATAATACTGGAAAGCGAAAACGGCCCGGGTTCGATAATAACTTCTTCGAATTGGCCTGCAATAATGACTATAGATATTTTTGGAACCAAAATGAATTTACACGGCGACATTTACAACGGAACCGTTCTTAAAATTAGAGAGCGTGAAAGCCTTATGTCACGGGCTTTCGAAAATATATATCAATGCTTCGAGATATTAGGCAATTCTGTGTCTAATGGGTTAAAAATATTAACGGGTAACTACGGGGGGCACAAGTTATTAATAGACGATTTCGTCAATAATATAAAAATAGGTAGGGCACCTACTGTAACGGCCCAAGATGGCAAAGCAATAGTAAGCACTTTGGCAAAAATCACCAGTATGGTGAACCACCCAGTAACTGAATAACCTTAATAGTGCGGGTATCCCAGCTGACGTCCGAAAGCGGCCTCATTCAGCGCGGTGAAATCTACCGCGTGGCCCGGACACACCTTCACGCAGATACCGCAATCGTTGCAGGTCGTTTCATTTATTCGAGGCAGATAGATTCCGCGCCTGGTGTCTATCTCCATGCTGATGGCATCTTGCTGGCAAAGGGAAACGCACGTGCCGCAGCCGGTGCACAGGCCGCCCCGTTCTACGAAGCCGATGTCAGTGCGTTTTTCCTGCTTTGTTTTACCCATGATTATGTACGTTCAGTATTATTCTACCACGGAAGCTGAAAGCCGATTGCTGAAGCAGCCTCGAGACCTTTCTCATAATCTGTTGACAAACACCTTCCATAGTAGTATCCTCATTGTAGATACATTGGTATTGGAGTTGTGCCATGAAAACACGCGTCCAGAAATGGGGCAACAGTCTGGCTTTACGTATCCCCAAGTCTTTCGCAACCGAGGTGGGACTCCAGCGGGAAACACCCGTCGAAATATCTCTGGCCGATGGAACCCTCGTTATTACACCTGTAGCTAAACCGCAGCCGACCCTCAAACAACTTCTGGCAAGAATCACCAAGGAAAACCAGCATCGCGAGGTTGATACCGGGCGGGCGGTCGGTAACTAGACGTGGTAAATGCCAGCGTTTATGTGCCGGAGCGCGGGGATGTCATCTGGCTTACCCTGAACCCGCAAGCGGGTCATGAGCAGTCGGGGCGCCGGCCTGCCGTGGTGTTATCACCAAAAAGCTATAACAAGGGTGTCGGGCTGGCTATTCTTTGCCCAATCACCAGCCACATCAAGGGTTATCCGTTCGAGGTTCTTATCCCTGGTGGATTGCCGGTAACCGGTGCAATCCTTTCTGATCAGGTTAAAAGTCTCGATTGGGGTGCCAGAGATGCTGAGTTAATATGCGCCCTGCCGGACGAGGTACTTTCCGAGGTATTCCAAAAGTTAGGTACATTGTTGTCACAATAGGCAATTACCTACTCGTCACATGAGATTTGGTTCGTTTCCACGAGATTTGGTAAATCCACATCTGACCATTAGTCGCCTTCCGCCCCGCTTGACTGAACAAGTAATCTAGGGCATATTAACCCTTAGGGTGTTAGGGTGCATATAGAATTCGCTACACATCACCTAGCTGAGGCAAGTTTGAGCCTTTCTGCCGCTAATCGGCTCTTCGATGTTCCAGTTGGCCGCAAATATATCCAGCGACTCGCAATCCTGAGAGCTACCGACAGATTCAGCCAACTCTACGGACACAGATCTTTGCGCTTGCACACCTTGAAAGGCAACCGTGGCGGACAGCACTCTATCACCATCACTGGCAACTACCGTCTTATCATTGAAATGGTCAAGGAAGACCATGTGAGTATAGTAGACATGGAGGATTACCATGGTAACTAAAACTGAATCCTACCCTGATGTAGCAATTCATGCCGGCGAGTATCTTGCGGAGGAAATCGCCGCCCGGGGAATAACTCAAAAGGACCTGGCCGGGCGGATGAAGCGGCCTCTCAATACCATCAATGAAATCATCAACGGAAAGAAATCCATCACCGCCGAGACTGCGCTCGGGCTCGAGGAGGCTATGCCGGAAATCCCCGCACGCTTCTGGCTGAATCTGGAAACAGACTACCAGCTTTCCGTGGCTCTGATAAACAGATTGCGCTCATCCTCATGTTAGCGCTCTCAGGTATTAGCATTAATTCATTTATTAAAACAGACAATATCCTGTGAGTGGAGTGCGGGGAATTTTCCTCCGTGTCCTTGCACGGAACCAATACCTGAAAGCCGTTAGCCCTTCCCGTGTCATTGCGGA
>CAZUXO010000182.1:0-3109 GCA_964624325.1 uncultured Dehalococcoidales bacterium | reverse complement strand
GTTATCTGCGGGAGTCTTTTCACTCAACTTGCATAGCAGGCCGCAGCACAGAATGCGCGGACATCCTTGCTGGCAATTCGATTCATCTTCCCGCTGGGAATGAAATGAAGTGAATGAGGAATAAAATATTTAAAAAAATTGAGGAGGAAAACCATGAGCAAGACCCAGGATAATTTAAAGGCCGCTTTTGCCGGCGAGAGCCAGGCCAGCCGCAAATACACCTATTTTGCCGAGAAGGCTGATGCTGAAGGACAGCCGCAGGTGGCGCGCCTTTTCCGTGCCGCGGCGGAGGCCGAGACGGTGCATGCGCGCAATCATCTGAATGCGTTGGCTGGAATTTGTACAACCACAGATAACCTCAAGGCTGCTATTTCCGGCGAACACTACGAGTTTAGCCAGATGTATCCCCCGTTTATCAAACAGGCCGAAAGCGACAAGGACGGCAGAGCCGAGCGCAGCTTTAATCACGCCAATAAGGTCGAGGAAATTCACCATACCCTGTATGAACAGGCGCTTTCATTTCTGACACGTCTGGAAAAGCCGCCGGAGGGAGATTATTACGTTTGTCCCATTTGTGGCAATACCGTTTTCGGTGAGGCCCCTGGAGTTTGCCCCATCTGCGCCGCGCCGGGAAAGACTTTTAAGAAAATCAGCTAAACTTCTTTAATAGTTGCAGCTCATCGTCACGGGTGGTGACCTCTCCGTCTAGCCGGGCGTTCAGTAGGAGGCCGAGTAGCAGCTTTATTCTCGGCCCTTGCTTCATACCGAGCGCTATCAGGTCGTCCCCGTTTAGCGATGTTTTGACATAACGTAATTCGTCCATGTACCGCTGGATACTCAGGCGGACATTTGCTGCTTCACAGGCAATAAGATTAGTTATAATAGCGTCCTCCGAGTAACTTTGCAGATGCAGATAAATAGCGCTTGGTTGCCTTTCCTTTTCAGACAACTCCTCGTGGAAAGTCTTGATTTTCTGGCTGTCATGCAGCGTACGAGCTAGCGTCTTGTTGAGGTTTAAGTAGCATCTGATCTTCTCGCTGGCAACTGTATCCAGCTTATAGGTCAACAGGGTCAGGTAAAGGCCTGTGGTTGGCTTTTGAGGCAGGCTCAATCGTCTTGCATCTTCAAACCATGCGCTTAGCCATCCGCCGCCACGAAGATTAGTATCGAGGTATGCCAGAATCCCAAGTTCACTGGCACGAATGAAAACCTTTTCTGGCAATGTTTCTCCGAAGGCGCATTCCATCTCGTACCATATCCTCTCGCCGCTGATGGTCGCGAGCATGGGCAAGTCCCGTTCCAGCAGCTTTTGTGTGCCCTCTTCGATATGAAACCCCAGTCTTTGTTCGTAGCGCACCGCACGCCAGAGGCGGGTTGCATCATCTGAGAAGCTTTGGTCATGGAGGATTCGCACGAGTTTGTTGTTTAGGTCCTCTAACCCACCGTAAAAGTCTATCAGGAGTCCGTAATCTGCCGGGTTCAGGGAGATAGCCATGGCGTTAATGCTGAAATCCCTGCGGCGCAGGTCGTCTTTGAGGTTCCCGGGCTGTATGTCAGGCAACATCCCGGCACGGGCATAACTCTCGCGTCTTGCGGTGGTCAAGTCCATACTGAGGTCAGGCCAGTGGAGGCTCGCTGTCAAAAATGGCTTATGCAGAGTTAATTGGGCGTCTTCCCCTTGCGCCAGTTCGGTTGCTAGAACGGTGGCGTCGCCCTCAAGCAACAGGTCAACATCCAGAACAGGCCTTCCCAATAGTAGGTCGCGTACTGCCCCGCCCGCCAGAAAAAGTTTCTCCCCACGCGCGCTTGCCAACCTTGAGGCCTTGTCCATGATACTTAATGCCCTGGCGGGCAACTTGTTTTTGACCTCACCTGCCAGATTGACGTATTGCATAGTAACGGGGGAATTATAGCATAGCCGCGGGCGCATAGGTCGCCATGATTCATTTCCTGCTTGAGCATGGGAGGGTTGGTGTTAATAGACGAGTACGGTGATCTGGAATTGGGTTGTGAGCGCTTAGAAGCCTGTTTAGCGAAGACGTCCTCGAGTGAAAATCGGAGTATTAAAAACTATTTCGTTGCAGGCTTGGATAACCCAAGTCGAGAGGTTCCTTTGGGATATGACAGAAAACGTATGGCAAGAGGCAGGGTTGGTGGTTTTGGGGATTTATCCACACAAGATAGACAACTATGTTTTTGTCTTGTTATCGATGCAACATTTGGCATATAATTACCCATCCTCAGGGTTTGAAGGAGCATTATGTTAGTAGTTGCAATTGTCGGTATGGCTGGCGCTGGCAAATCGGAAGTATCCCGGGTGTTTGAAAGCAAGGGTTTTGCCAGAATTCGTTTCGGCGATATCACCGATGAAGAGCTTCAAAAAAAAGGGCTGGCCCTTACTGAGGAAAACGAGCGTCGCATGCGAGAGTCCTTGCGCCAGCGCTATGGTATGGAGGCCTATGCCATGCTCAACTTGTCAAAGATCGATCTGGCGATTAAAACCAACCCGGTAGTGGTTGACGGGCTCTATTCATGGGAGGAGTACACTTTCCTCAGCAATTACTACCACCAGAATTTTCGGGTAGTTGGGGTCTGGTCTTCACCGGCCACTCGCTACAACAGACTGTCCGGACGTCCTGTACGACCACTCACGCTTAAAGAAGCTTACAGTCGTGATGAATCTGAAATCATCAACCTGAACAAGGGTGGTCCTATCGCCATGGCAGACTTCACCATTATCAACGAGTTTTCGCTGAAAACCCTCCAGAAAGAAACCAAAAAGACTATCTCCAGCATGGAGAAAAAACCTTGAGCCGGCCTCATTCGGATGAATATTTCTTAAAGGTGGCGGCGGTGGTGGCGGAACGGTCTACCTGTCTCAGGCATAATGTGGGTGCGGTGGCGGTGAAAGACAAACACATTCTTTCCACTGGATATAATGGCGCTCCATCTGGATTGCAGGACTGCCTGACGCTGGGATGCCTGCGGGATGAGCTGCACATACCATACGGTACGCGACACGAAATTTGCCGCGCCGTACATGCCGAACAGAATGTCATTATTCAGGCGGCGCTTCACGGAGTAAGCCTGGAAGGGGCTACGGTTTACG
>CAZUXO010000181.1:0-3613 GCA_964624325.1 uncultured Dehalococcoidales bacterium | reverse complement strand
GGTTCTCTCTTCCGGCAGCGGAGGTGACCATGCTTGAAATGAATTTATTACCTGACTGGTACGAGAAGGTGCGACTTCATTCTGATGTTGATTCAGGTAGCTTTAGCCGCGCCACCTTTGCTATCGATTTCGGCGCGGTGGTATCCAACAGTCCTAATGTACCCGCCGTCTACCGTGATGCCAGTTCTTTCTGGCCGGCCACTTACCTCACGCGTGAGCTTAACCGCCTGCTGGATGAGATTCTTGGCTGCCTGGCCGGCAAGCCGGGAGACCGCGTTATCCAGATGCGTTCGCCTTTCGGCGGTGGTAAATCACACGTGCTGACCGCGCTCTATCATGCCGCCGGTTCCCGCAAAGCCCTTGATCAGTCTGTCCCCGCAGCAAAGAAATTGCCTGACCCCGGTAAAGTCCGCGTTGCTGGCCTCGATGGCGAGAAGTTTGGTCCCCAGGAAGGATCGATATTTAATGGCATCACCGCGCACACACTCTGGGGCGCACTGGCTGCGCAGCTTGGTGTCTTTGACATGGTCAGTGAGCATGAGCAAAAACGCACTGCCCCCGGCGGCGACCTGGTTAGCAGGATGCTGGGAGATGTACCCACGCTTATATTGATGGATGAGGTGTTAAGCTATGTAGAAAAAGCGCTTACCATAGGCGTTGGCGAATCCAACCTTGGCAGGCAAACCCTTAATTTCCTCCAGACTCTCACAATAGAGATTGCAGGTTCCTCGCACGCAGCAGTTGTGTATTCGCTACAAGCCAGCAGCCGCGAGGCTTTTGATAATGTTGGCCTGCTCAATACACTTGATCACCTCGCCGCCCGTGTGGATGCCAAGCGTGAGCCGGTTGTGGGCGATGAGATTCTCGAAGTGTTGCGTAAGCGTCTGCTTGCTGAGATGCCCGCTGATTCCGATGCCCGGCAGGCTGCCAAGGCTATCTCGCGCGTTGTCTCCCAGTGGCAGACTGCCGAGGCGCTGGATGCTGCCTCACGCCGTATGGCGCAGGATGACGAAATCAAATTTGCACGCAGGCTTGAATCAGCGTATCCCTTCCACATAGATTTAATTGAGATTATGAAAACTCGCTGGGCCTCCCTGCCCAATTTTCAGCGCACACGCGGCGCGCTCCGCTTTTTGGCTACCGTGCTATATAAATGCAAGAAACTCAATCGCCATAGTCCCGTAGTCGGCCCGGGCGATATTCCGCTTGATGATCCAGACGTCCGCAATGCCTTTTTCGCAGAGGTAATCGCCGAGGCAGGACAGCGTGACCAGTATCATTCTGTTCTTGAGCATGATTTCATCGGCGGCAACTCAAGAGTAAAACGCATCGATACGCGCCTCATCAAAGAGAATCCCGCTCTGTCTAATATCCAACCGGCCATGCGTTTGGCAACCGCCATCATGATGTATTCTTTCGGCGGAGTCCAACGTGAGCAGGGCAGTGAAACATTGCCGCCTGGCGTATCGGAGAAAGAGCTTATTGAGGCCAGTCTATTGCCCGGTCTGGATAGTATTACAGCGCAATCCGTGCTGAAGCGCCTACGTGATGAACTTCTATTCCTGCATTACGATGGAATTCGCTACTGCTTTAAAACTCAGGCCAATGTCAACAAATTGCTGGAAGACGAAGTGGACAGTGTACGGCCTGATGAAGTCAGAAGGCATATTGAGGTTGCGATTGAAGAACGCGTCGGGGCTGTGACTAACGCCGCCTTTATCTGGCCGGATAAAAGCGAGGCTATCCCTGACAAGGAGCCGCGTTTTCTGCTGGCTTATCTGCCATTGGAATTGTCGGAAAAATCCCGTGCCGAGCAGGAAAAGGTAGCCTTGAATTATCTGACCAATTTTGGTAGCGAACCCCGCCGTTATCGCAATGGGGTCGGCCTTGCAATTCCTGAGCCAAGAGAGATGGAGGGCATCCGCCGGGCCGCCCGTTACCTGCTGGCTGTGGATAGGGTCCGTAAAAAGCAGTCCTCTTACAAACTTGGTAAAGATCAGATGGACCAGTTGAAGGAGCGTGAGTCCACTGAAAAAGCTGCATTAGAAGCCGGTCTGCGCATATTATATTCAAGTGTGTGGCTTCTGCGCGTCGATGGCGGCAAACCTGCACTCGAAAAATTGGAGGTCGGCGGGCGTCCAGTCAAAGCGCAATCTATTCATGAGCGGCTTGAAGAATTGCTGATCGATGTCCACGGCAAGCTATTCACCACACTGCGTCCTGCCAAACTCATGTCACTTATGCTGGTTGGCAAAGGCGCCGGTGAACACTGCCAGGTAGAGACTAAGGTTATATTGGATACCTTCTTTGGCACTCCGGGCTTCTTGCGTCTTAAAGACGCCAATGTGTTGCGTGACGCCATTGCTCAGGGGATTTCCGAAGGCGTGATAGTCTATACGTTGAAAAACCGCATCAGGGAGGATAAAGGGCAGTACTGGGTGTCGGTACAGGATGCTGTGATTGGGCGTCGGCCCGGGCTCGACGAGATCGATCTGGATTCAGGTATCATTATGCTGCCTGATTGCGTGTCAAAAGATGAGCCGGCAGGCGTTCCTCCTGTCGCCCCCGTCCCACCAGGTTCTCCACCTCCAGATGGGCCCGAGCCGGAACCCCCTATGCCCACGCCACCTCGTCCAGGTCAATCGGTTAAGTCACTTACCCTTGAGATGAAGCTCAGCAAGGCCATGCTCTTTAAAACTTTCAATGTTCTTGGTCTGCTTGCCGATAAAGCTGGAGAGATAAAACTCGAAGTTCACGGCGAGAACCTGGATGCAGATCCTACCTGGTTGCGGAATGCTATAACTGAACCGCTTTCTGAAGCGGGTATTGAATACAAGATCAAGGAAGAGCAAGAGACAATATAGCTTAATTATTAAGATTAAGTGAGTTTTGAGGAAATAACAGTATGATAACTTCACCTGAAATCTGGGATATATTATTAAAAAAGATGCCTCGCGAGTGCTGGGTTTCGCTTCAGCAAATTTATAAAATAGTTGAGCGGTATGGTTCATTGGATCGCGAGGATTTTTATCCTAAAGCTCCTGGTTCATCCATCCCGAAGTGGAAAAGAAATGTAAGCAATGTTTTGCAGAATCGCAAGGATAATGGCGCAATACGATGGAACGGTAAAGCTGAGTATTGGTTACGTTGAGCATGAAATCTCGTGAATTATCTGCCTATGACATTACACATTACCAGAAGATTGTCGTTGTCTTGGATGAGACCATCCACATCATGAGCGAGATCGATGAGGTCATCGACGCCCACGGTGGCTGGCCTGGGGCGTTTGCATAAGGTGTTTGGTTAAAACGGTGAGGAGGGAATTACATGAAGATCTCCACAATCCTTTCACAGATTGATCTGGGTAGTATTGCATTGCCGCAGTTCCAACGTGGCTACGTCTGGAATAGGGACCAGGTGCGCAGCCTGATGTTTTCCCTTTACCGCAAATACCCTGTAGGCAGCCTACTTGTCTGGGTTACCAAAGCGGAAAATGCCAAGGTCAGAGGTAATGGCGAAGTTGCGCCAGGGACTATTAAGCTGCTGCTGGATGGCCAGCAAAGGATAACAACGCTCTATGGCATTATCAAGGGGAGACCCCCTCGCTTTTTCG
>CAZUXO010000180.1:0-2751 GCA_964624325.1 uncultured Dehalococcoidales bacterium | reverse complement strand
CAGTTTAAGGATTTAGAGAAACTTTCGGCGGAAGATCAGTTTATAAAAATAACTTCGGCGCTGGCTGATATTGAGGACCCCGGAACAAGGGCGTCATTAGCCGTTGAGTTATTTGGCAGAGCGGGCACCAACCTTTTACCTATGCTGGCTAATGGCGCACAAGGGTTGGCTGATATGCGCCAGGAGGCACACAATTTTAACCTTATTATAGGGGAAGAGACCGTAGCGAAAGGAGCGGCTTTGCAAGATTCACTGGACAAACTTAAAGCTTCCTTTGAAGCATTAACTATTAAAATAGGGTCATCAACCGCATTCCAGGGATTGATTGATAAAATCACGACGATCGTGACAAAGGTAATTGAATGGACAGATAGCAATCCTAAAGCAGTTGCAAGTATGCTCGAGTACGCCATCGCAGTCGTAGCTATCTCGGCAGCGCTAAAGGTAGCATCAATATCTATGGCGATATTTCAAGCACTCGGGGGTCCTAAGGGGTGGGCCTCGCTGGCGATCGGTGCGGTCGCTGCGGCAGCAGCGATAAGGGGAATCTACTTTGCCATGGAACAGATTGATGCCCTGCCAATGGGGGTCGACCCCAGGGGAACACCAGTGTACGGTCCCAATGGTGAGATCACAGGCTATTCCAAGTTGGCCGCCGGCGGCATAGTGAGCTCCCCTACCCTGGCCATGATCGGGGAAGCTGGCCCGGAGGCAGTTATCCCACTCGGCCAACTCGGCCAACTTAACTCGGGCAATATAGTAGTCCACTCGCACCTCTACCTGGACGGGGAGCAGATCATCGATGTGGTGGAGAAAGGTTTATTTCACCGTGTAAATGCGAGTGAACCAAAAGGCTATAGTTAAATAACATATAAGGATGCTTTTATTATGGGCTTCCTTACCAATGCTGTACGTTAAAGGTGACAATTTTGCGGAGTATAATAAAAAAAGACTCTCAGTGCGCTTTCAAAAGGGGCTATACTTAATGTCCCCATATAAGCCACGGCGCCCATGCCGGCACTCATCCTGCCCGGAATTGGTAGATAATAAGACTGGCTGCTACTGCGCCGCACACAGCGGGCTAAATGATCTCAGGGGATCTGCTGCTCAGCGCGGATATGATACGCAATGGGTTAAGACACGTCAGTTGTTTTTAATACAATATCCGCTATGTAACGGCTGCCTACCCAGAGTAACACCCGCGACACTTGTGCATCATAAAGACAGGGACCCAAAGAACAATGACTTTAACAATCTCACCGCTCTCTGTATCGGCTGCCATGCCAAAGAGCATAGTAAGGATAAGAAAATATATTAGAACGGTCAGCAAATCATAATTTACAAGGGGGATGGCGGTAAAATTCCTTCATCGCCTATAGCGAGCAAGACCACTGGCAAGCATCGCACGTAAAACGGCAGCAAAAGAAATTCTGTATATATGGCAGCAAAACAATAGTTTATGTACGAGGCCGCAGGATTAAAGAAAACAACCTGTGAATAAAACGCCTATGCCAGCAAAACAGTTTGTTTGGCAGCAAAACGAGAGAAATAGAATGAGCGAAAGTATTGACCTCAAAATCGTTAGCATGAAGGACTTGATCAAAATGCACGTCGAAATGGTGCGTGCTGGGCTGGATATGACCTGGGAGATCTGGCGAGCGGCTTATGGTGAAGCGTCCGATAGGATTCTCGCTGAGCAGATCCGGCGGCACAACGAGGCGGCCCGCAGCGCGGAGACTATGGCTGCTCGTAAGGCAAAGCGCCTCGCAGCCGGCGGGGCCTGGGTTGACAAGTAGTACGAGCGTGCTATAATGATATTTGCTGGCATTGGAGTTAGCACTTGGCTGGACGCAAGGCGTTGGAGCTTTGAGGGGCCGGGACAATTGAATAAGGCTGAGGCGTTGGAGCCGCAGCACGCACGACTGAGACATTGGAGTCCCAGGCAAGCGATTAGAAATAAATTGCTTCCCTGGGCTTTTTTATTGCCCAGGGCAGAAAGGATAGGATAATGCTAAACGTTATGGAACTCAGACAAAAACAGAGTGCGCTGCTGGACCAGGCCCGCGATATCCAGAAAAGGGCCGAAGCCGGAGGGCGCGAACTCACTCTTAGAGAAAAAGAGCAATCAGATGATTTGATGACCCAGATCAATTTTTTGGGTAACCAGGTCACCACCGAGGAGCGGAAGCAACAGACAGCGATGGCCGGCGCGGGTGCCCTGGAGAAGAAAAATATCGACTTTTCCGACGCGGACCGGGCATTTCTCAGCTTCGTCCGTAAAGGAGTCGGCGGCATGGTATCCGATGAACATCGGGCCCTTGTCGAGGATTCTGTCGGTCAATACCTTGTCTCACCGGCCGTAGATCTTGAAATCCAGCGCAGCTTAGACAAGCTTTGCGTTATCAGGCAATTGGCCTCAAAGCGCATTATCAATAAGGACCGCATCAAGGTACGCGATATCACGGAAGCCCAGGTCGGCTGGGGTAAACTCGAAACCGGTGCCGTCATTACCGAGACCACACCCGTACCTGCCGAACTTACCAAATACGTGGAGGATCTCTACGGTTTAGTTAAGATCGGCCAGGATGAGCTCGAGGACAGCGACTATAACCTCACCGAGTACGTAGCTGACAGTTTCGCCAGGGCGATTGCTGAAAAGGAAAACTTAGGCTTTTTGAAAGGCGAGATCGGAAGAGCGTCGTGTAGGGAAAGAGTGTTCAGAGCCGTGTAAAACTCGGTAGGCAGCGTAAG
>CAZUXO010000179.1:0-5158 GCA_964624325.1 uncultured Dehalococcoidales bacterium | reverse complement strand
CCACACCGCCGACCACAGAAACCTACACGGCTCTGAACACTCTTTCCCTACACGACGCTCTTCCGATCTCCAACTCTACAATTGTGCTGTAAGGCACCCGGCTAAAAGCAAACAATTGCTTTACGCTAAGGGCAGGTTGAGATGAAGTTTACCCCATATTCTTCATCAGGTTGGACATTTCAATCGCGCTAACGGCGGCATCAAAACCTTTATTCCCCATTTTGGTGCCGGCTCGTTCAATAGCCTGTTCCAGCGTATCTGCAGTTATAACACCGTTGGAAATCGGCGTGCCAGTCTGCAAGGTTACCTGTGCGATACCCTTATTTAGTTCAGAGGCGACATATTCGAAATGTGGAGTACCACCGCGTATTACCGCACCAAGACAGATAACAGCGTTATATTTTCGCGTCTGTGCCATTTTAAGAGCTATCAGGGGTATTTCAAAAGCTCCCGGTGTCCAAGCAACATCGATATCATCCGCGCCAACGCCGTGACGTATCAGAGCGTCTTTGGCTCCGTCAAGTAACTTCCCTCCTATGAACTCATTGAAACGGGAAATGACGATACCGAATTTTAGTCCACCGCCAGTCAAATTGCCTTCAAATACTCTACTCATAATGCCTCCTTATTTTGGAGCGGATTTTCCCGCAATCCCATCTTCGATTTTCAAGATATGCCCCATTTTATTTTGTTTGGTTTCAAGATATTTGCGGTTGTGAGGATTGGGAGCGACGATAATAGGGACTGTTTGCACCACTTTCAGCCCATAGCCTTCTAGCCCAACGACTTTTTTGGGGTTGTTGGTCAGCATTCGAATCTCTTTCAACCCAAGGTCGGCCAGTATCTGAGCGCCTATGCCGTAGTCTCTGAGATCGGCATCGAAGCCAAGGGAGAGGTTGGCCTCAACGGTGTCCAAGCCCTTGTCCTGCAGTGCGTAGGCACAAAGTTTATTGTGAAAACCAATGCCACGACCTTCCTGCCGCATGTAGAGGATTACACCTCGTTTTTCACCGGCTACCATTTTCATGGCCATATCAAGTTGTTCGCCGCAATCACAACGCTGGCTGCCGAAAACATCTCCCGTCAGGCATTCACTATGTACTCGCACCAGCACCGGTGCTCCGTCTTTAATATCTCCCATGACCAGTGCGAGGTGTTCGCCACTTTCAATGTCGCTCTTATAGGCAAGAGCTTTGAAGTCGCCAAACGGGGTAGGCAGCCTCGTTTCGATAACCAGATGTACCAGTTTCTCATGACGGCGGCGGTAGCTGATGAGATCGGCCACACTGACGATTATTATGTTAAGTTTTTTTGCCAGTTGCTCAAGCTGTGGCAACCTGGCCATGCTGCCGTCTTCGTTCATAATTTCGCAGCATACTCCGGCTGGATAAAGACCAGCCAGTCGGGCCAAGTCCACAGTGGTTTCGGTATGTCCGGCGCGCACCAACACTCCGCCATCCCTGGCTCGAAGGGGAAAGATATGACCTGGGCGCGCTATGTCCTCGGGTTTGCTGGACGGGCTGATGAGGGCTTTAATCGTCACAGCCCGGTCCTTTGCCGAAATTCCGGTGGTAACTCCATATCGGGCTTCCACGGAAACAGTAAAAGCAGTGGTGTGGGCCGATGTGTTTTCGGTCACCATCAGGGGAATACCCAGTTCGTCAAGGCGTTCCCCTGTCATAGGAACACAAATCAAACCCCGCGCGTGTACCGCCATAAAGTTAATGGCCTCAGGGGTTACTTTTTCGGCTGCCATTATCAGGTCGCCTTCGTTCTCCCGGCTTTCATCATCGACCACGAGAACAAACTTACCTGCTTTTATTTCAGCCAATGCTTGTTCAATACTTGCAAACGGCATACACCCTCACTTTAGCACATCAACCCGTTAGAAAACCATGTTCCTTGAGAAAATCCAGACTTATCACCGTTTTATTTCCGGTGGTAAATCGTTCCACGTATTTAGCGATAATGTCTGCTTCAAGATTGACCGTGTCGCCCACCTCAACATTGCCCAAGGTGGTATTTTGACGGGTGAATCCGACGATAGACACTGAGAAGGTCAATCCGGCCTGTTCAACCACTGTCAAACTGATGCCATTCACGGCGATAAACCCTTTTTCCACAACGTAGCGCATCACTTCTTGAGGCGCGGAAATGGTGACCAACCGAGATTTGTCGAGGTGAGCGACAGACTTTACCCTTCCGGTGGCATCGACATGCCCCTGCACCAAATGACCGCCTAACCCTTTAGAGAGAGTCAACGCACCTTCCAGATTGATGCAGTCCCCCGGTTTCAGATTGCCAATATTAGTGCGTTTGAGGGTTTCCTCCATTATGTCTACTGTAAAAGAGACGGCATCAAAATCAGTCACGGTGAGGCAAGTGCCGTTGACGGCTATGCTGGCTCCCAGCTCTATCCCCTTGAGAACTTTACTGGCTCGGGCTGTCAGATGTTGTTCGGTTAGTGATACAACCCGCCCGATTTCTTCAACGATTCCGGTGAACATAGCGTTTAATGGATGAAATCAGCTATTCTTATTGACGACGTAGCCGCTTATCAGGGTGTCGTTGCCGAAACTGGTGGTGGTAACTCTTGCCAAACTATAGGCATCTGTCAGTTTATCTGCTCCCCTGCCGGCGACAGCAGTGTTGGCTTCCCCACCGATGATAATGGGCGCGATGAAGGCGAAAACGCGGTCGACCAATCCCTGATCGAAAAGAGAACCCACCAAAATACCCCCGCCTTCCACCAGCACACTGGTAATCTGGCGTTCTCCCAGTATTTTGAACAGAGATTTAAGCTCGATAATCCTATTTGTAGAAGGCAGTTCCAGGATTTCTGTCTCCAACAAAGCAAAGGCGTCTTTCTCCCCCGGTTTGGTTGGCCTACCCATAACAAGAATGGTCTTGCCGGCTTCGTGGAAAATGCGGGCGGTTTGAGGGGTGCGCCCCTGCCCATCAATAATAATCCTCAACGGTTGCCTTTTGGTTGTCCCTCCCCTTCCACCGCAGCTACGAGTGGTAAGGTGAGGGTCGTCAGCCAATACGGTGTTTACCCCAGCCATAATGGCGTCGTGGGTGTGGCGCAAGCTGTGAGCAAATTGCCTTGATTCAGTGTTGCTTATCCATTTGGAATCACCGCTGTGCGTGGCGATTTTCCCGTCAAGGCTCATGGCGAATTTTACTGTAATGAACGGCAAGCCCGTAGTAATATATTTGGTATAAGCTTCATTGAGTTGGCGCGCCTGTTCTTCGTGTTCACCAACAAACGTCTGGATACCAGCATCTTCAAGTTCGACTTTGCCTTTACCGGCAACGGCAGTATTAGGGTCTATCATGGCGATATGCGCCCTGCTTATACCCGCGGCGACGATGGCGTGAGTACAGGGCGGAGTGCGCCCGAAGTGGCAGCATGGCTCCATTGTTACGTAAAGGGTGCTGTCCCGGGCACTTTCTCCTGCCTGTTCTATCGCGACGATTTCTGCATGGTGGTCGCCGGGAGGTTGGGTGAAACCTTGCCCTACTACCACGCCGTCCTTTACCAAAACAGCACCGACAGCCGGGTTGGGTGAAACGTTGCCCTGTGCCAGCCTTGCCAGAGAGATAGCTTGCTCCATGAAATCCATAACGCGCTCATTCTAGCACTCTCTTTTTTGAAAGTGCAAATTGAAAGATGTGTTGTTGGTCTTGAAGGAGATAGTAAAATAAAAGCGAGCCAGTCCGCGTGGGCTGGCTCGCTTTGGAAACGTGGCCGTACTGGCTAGGAAATGCTATAGACGATTTGAACTGTCAAGGTGACCTCTGTTTCCCCGGGACTGATGGGGGTTGGGGCAAAGGAGGCGGACGCTTTTGCCCCAGAATCATAATATATTATCGGTGATGAGCTGTTGACCGATTCGTTGATGTAGGATGGCCTGCCAAGTCTGACGCCACTGAGCTTGGCCAGCTGTTTGGCGCGGTTGGCAGCGTCATTCATGGCCGCCTCGCGTGCCTGGTCATTGTACCGCTCGGGCTGATCGACTGTGAACGTAACACTATTTATGCGCGTGTAATCTCCACCTGCCGTTGCTACGGCATCGATAACCATACCAGCATTCCCAACGTTACGTATTTTTACGTTCACGGTGTTGCTCACGCTGTATCCATCCAGAGTTTGCTTGCCCGAATCTTGGGCGTAACTGTACACAGGCGTGATGTTAAAATACTGGGTTGCAATGTCTTTCTCGACAACACTATTTGATTTAAGAGCAGCCATCACATTTGCCATCGCTTTTGCTGCTTGTTGCTGCGCTTCAGATACAGAAGAAGCCTGGGCTTGAACGCCCAAAGTGACTATTGCGACATCGGGTGTCACTGTCACCTTGCCGACACCGGCCACCCAGATACCGTTATTTTGCTGGCTGATGTTGCTCTGGCTAACATCTGCTACTCCGCTGCCGGAGAATGAACTACATCCCCCGATGCTAACCGTCAGCACCAGAATGGCCACTATCGTACCGAGTATAAGAAATGCTTTTTTCATGTATATCTCCTTTGTTTTCATTGAATATAACCCCTTTCACACATTATAACGCAGAACCGAAGTTAAAGTTATTATTACGAGTAAATGGAAATGACCAGAGCCATTTTCCTGCTTTAAAATAGTTGGCTGGTATGCCGAATTAGCCATCAGCACAAGACCGTAGTATAATTTGACCAGAAAAGACAGGAGTTTCGTCGTTGGGAAGTTTTATCCGCGAAGTATTTATTACCCTGCTCATCGCGTTTGTGCTTTTTATCGGAATTCATTATTCGATACAGAATTCTGAAGTTATCGGTTACAGCATGGAACCAAATTTGCACAACGGCGAGCGGATATTGATAAACAAGCTAGCTTACTCCTTTGGGGGAATTCCTCGCAGAGGCGATATAATTGTCCTTGTTCCGCCGGAAAGCCAAAGCTCTGCTAACGACTATATCAAGCGTGTTATCGGTTTACCTGGAGAAGCAGTAGAGCTGCGAGCAGGCAAGATTTACATTCACCAGGCTGATGGTAATGTTTTTGAGCTAAAAGAAACTTACGTGCCTAATCCATCCATGCAGGCTTATATCAGTGATACTATAGCCCCAAATCAGTATTTCGTGATGGGTGACAACCGTAATAATTCATCCGATTCAC
>CAZUXO010000178.1:0-3678 GCA_964624325.1 uncultured Dehalococcoidales bacterium | reverse complement strand
TTTCAAGGGAAAGTGGGTTCTTTTTGCGGTGGATTTCCTCGACAGCTCTCTTGACCATGTCGGCCGTTACCAATTCAGGCTGCATGATAATGTATGTCCATTTCCAGGCGGCCTTGTCTCCCGTCGCAAAGCTTGCCATGTTATCGGCCCACCATAAACCCTCCAGTGGCATGACCGGGTAGTCGATAGCCTGTCCCTTTTTGACGGCGAATTTGAGAGTATAAGCTACCGGGTAGAGCGCTGTGATGGCTGCCTGAGCGGTGGGGCCGTCAGGTAATCCTTCGCCATCTATGGCTAGGAAGTTCATCGGCGGCACCTCCAGCATGACGGGTGCGTTAGAGGGCGGATTGTAGAGGTGCTTCAGTTCTTTTTTGAGGTCAAGTTTATCCATGTTTCACTCCCTTCACACCAATCGATTCGTTGACAGAAGTATAAGCCCTCCAGTAAGGGGAGAGTCAAGTGGTATAAGTAAGGAAATTGCGAAATTTGAAATACGAAACTCGAAACCTTGAGGACGCCAAAACAAAATAATTTATACAGACTCGGGAAAATCGTCTCCTATCCCCTTTTGCGAAAGAGACTGAGGTGTGTATTGTTGGGGTGGGTAGCTTTGTGGCGCAACAACGCGAACTACTTCACAAGTCCTTTCCACAGGGCTGCGACCTTGTTCTCAAGTTCAGGTAAGGGAACATTGGTGTCGATAACACGTGTGGCGCATTTTATCTGTTCCGAGACTGGAAGTTGGGCATGAATGCGTGCCAGCGCCTGGGCATGTGAAAAATTCCACTTCTCTTCCAGTCGCTTGAAAATGACGCTTTCGGGGGCGGTAGTCACCCAGATCTCGTCCACCAGCGTCACCCAGTCGGCCTCTATGAGAAGAGCCGCCTCCAGTACCACTACGCGGGCTCGACTTTTGCGGAGTTCCTTGAGGCGGACATGCACTTCCTCTGAAATGAGCGGTCGCACTATGCAGTTGAGTCTGGATAGCGCCGAATGGTTTTTAAAGACAATATCACCTAGCTTATGTCTATCCACTGTGCCGTCGGGGGCTATGATAACTTCTCCGAAGGCGTTTACTACAGCCTCAAACCCATCACTTCCCGGTAGATAAACCTCATGGCCAAGCTTATCGGTATCGATAACCTTCGCTCCAAGTTCACCTAGGAGCCTAGCAACGGTGCTTTTGCCGCTGCCGATAATGCCTGTGACACCGATAACTACCATGGATGGTTGACAGTCTAACCAAAACTTCAAGAGGCCGTCAAGTGCCCAAAGAGTCAGGAGGAGAAACTCGTGTGTATTACGAGAAAGTATAATAGCTCAGTTGGGGAGGGGCCTCGATGCGTACCGTACCCCCGAGGATGAGGATTCAGGGTTTAATTGAGATGAGATAGTGCCGCGCGTGATCAGGTTAATAATGCTGGATCCCGCCCTGGCCTCTCACCTGCAATAGGAGTATAACGCTAGAATAATTAACTAGGCGCGAGGCTTGTTACGGTGCCTTTGTCCAGCTTCAAAATGATGGCCGTTAGCAGGCGCACTGTGCTGTCGAAATCGTCCCGACGCATTATGGAATTATGGCTGTGAACATGGCGGGTAGGGATACCGATGACCAGACTGGGTACTCCGCTTCGGTGGATGTGGATAGCTCCGGTGTCGTAACCGCCGAATTCGAGGGACGAAAACTGCAAGGTAATGCCCAACTCCATGGCGGTGGTTATGGCCAGGTCGCGTAGTTTGAGATTGGGTATCATGCGCGTATCGTAGAGTAGTATGGAGGGGCCGCCGCCTATTTTTTCTGAAGTCTGGTCGGCGGGGATACCCGGAATGTCGCCGATAGGGCTGACGTCCAGCGCAAAAGCCACGTCAGGGTTGACCGATTCGGCGCTGGTGGTTGCGCCACGGCATCCAACTTCCTCCTGCACAGTGGCTACACCGTAAATGGTGTTAGGGTGAGATTTGGTGGCAAGATCGCGTAGCGCGGCGATTATAAGTGCGCAGCCGACGCGATCGTCAAAAGCTTTGGCCATGTAAGTTTTTTTGGAAGAAGCCATGATAGTGAATTCACTTACGGGCACGATGGGGTCGCCCACGCGTACGCCGGTCTCGATGACCTCGGCCATGGAGCCCGCGCCGATGTCGATGAACATGTCTTTGCGTTCAACTGGTTTCTTTCGTTCCTCTTCGGAGAGCAGGTGGGGCGGTTTGGCACCGATGACACCAGGGACCTTGCCCTTGTTCGTCTGGATTATCACGCGATGTGCTGGCAGGTGCTGGTTGGGCCAGCCGCCCAGAGGTGTGAAATGGATGAACCCCTCTTTGGTGATGAGTTTGACCATAAAACCTATTTCGTCCATATGCCCGGCCAGCATGATTCGGGGGGAAGGAGACCCCCCTTCCTTGCGGCAGATGAGAGAGCCTAGTTTGTCCTGCGACAACTCGCCGAGAGGCGCCAGATATTTGCGCATGAGGCCTCGGGCTTCTTCCTCATAACCGGAGACCCCGCTGGCCTCGGTCAGCTCTTTAAGCATCAGTTCGGTGTTGTCCATGTTCACTCCCCCTCAAACCGCACACAGTAGCTAAGAGCTTCAGAATGATCTTAGCCGAGATTAGATACGGTTGTTGTTTATGAAAGCCGGGATGTCTGCCGGTGGTACCACGAAATAGCTGCGGTCGCCATTGGCTACGAACAGGTAAATATCCGTTGCTTTGAAAGCGAAGCTGTGCTCGTATTTCTGCAGGACCTTGATGAAGTCAGGCGTAGAGGGGAAGGCGATGCCATACTTCTTATTCACATCCGTCATGCGCGCCATGAGTTGGCCCAACCCCATCTGGAAATTCATCTCGGCGACGGAGTAGCCGCCCTTGTCTTCGCCCTTGGCTTCCAGGATGAAGGAAATGCCATCCTTGTCGGCCGCGAGGTCCGCGTAGCCGTTAGCCAGCTTAACCTGCTCCTTGACTGACCACCCATCCTGTTTGAGTCCACGCTTGAGAACCCCGATAACTTCACTCTCTTTAAAGATATCCAATGTCGGAATTCCTTTCTGTTTTTCCGCATAGTTTAGCCATATAAAATGAAGAGGTCAAATCGGAGCGGTTACATACATAGACATGGGTGCTATAATTGGGATTAGTAGAAATCCTTACCCACAATATCGTAACGCAAATACAAATTTCAGATTATAGACATTTTGATTCTTCAGAATTCAATATGATAGGGGATTCGTGCTCGGTTGAATAGGGTTGAAGCGAGGCTCTACGAAAAGCTCCCCGAATTCATGGTGCGTTGCCACACCTGTCAGTGGCTCTGCCGCATTGCGCCCGGAAATAGCGGTGTGTGTAAGATGTATCAAAACGACAATGGCCTTCTCTACAATATGAACTTCGCCCTCGCCTCTTCTATTGCCGTTGACCCCATTGAGAAGAAACCTCTTTTTCACCTCTATCCAGGCAGTACCTGTTTCTCTCTTGGTGGGTGGGGTTGCAACTTGCACTGTATTCACTGCCAGAACTGGGAAATTTCGTGCGTGAACATACCAAACGCAGAGCGCGGCACCTACCAAGTGCAACCAGAGAATGCCATAAAGATGGCTAAAGCCGAAGGATGTCTTGGCATTGCCTGGACTTATAACGAACCATCTATGTGGTTCGAGTACACGCTGGACTCGGCCAAACTGG
>CAZUXO010000177.1:0-4161 GCA_964624325.1 uncultured Dehalococcoidales bacterium | reverse complement strand
GGCGGTGGAGATAATGCTGGCCAACGCGGCGGTCAAGAACCTCATACGCGAGGGCAAGCCCTTCCTCATCCCCAACACCATACGCACCAGTTCCAATATCGGCATGAAGACGCTGGACGACGCGCTGGTGGACCTGTTCAGGAGGGGTATTATTACGAGGGAGTATGTATTTGCCTTTTGCCAGGACGCGGAGGATGTCAATAAGTTGCTCAGAGCTGGAAATACCGGTATCAATTATTAACAAATTGTCGCTATAAACAAAGGGGCACGGATTAACTGTCCGTACCCCTTTATTACGCTAAACGATTATCTTACTATTACCAACCGCTTGTATACGATACCTTGCCCGTGGATTGATCGATAGTGTATGTGCCCTTCGGCGTATTGAAGAAATAGCCTGACAGAGCGGCTGTGTTTAACGGTATGCTACCAGTGTGATCATACATATAAGCTGCAACCGCGGTCTGTACATTTGCCGTCTCCGTGTCTTTTCCTTCAGTTTTTCCGGCACTGATATATTTTGTAACGTTCAAGGCGACAACTGCAGCCAAGGTAACAAGTATCGCTATGACTACAAGCAACTCAATCAGCGTGAAACCCGTTTTACCCGTTTTGAAGAAACTCATATTTAACCTCCATATGCCGCTTTCAGCCGAAACATATCGACCTGTTCAGCCCTTGCGACTCGACTACAGTAAATTATACACACAATCTGTGAACAATGTAAATAGACTAATGGTATTGTGCGTCGTATTACTAAAGTCCTGTTTGCGTATTATACTCATGTATTGTAACTTGTAGGTCAAGGTTGTCAAGTGATTAAAGTTACAATATATAGCAGTATAACTGCTGCCTTGAGGTCGCATAACCGGGCCAACCCCGGGCATAAACTGGATATGCTGATGGAGTGCACCTGGATTCTTTTCATATTCCTCCTGCCCGTATGTTTTAACCCGTTTGGATATGATGGTTTCTATCTGGCCAAGACCCTGCTGTTGCAGTTCTCTGCGTGCCTGCTACTCGGAGAGTTCCTTGCACGATGGCTTTTATCAAAGCAAGAGAATAGTCCGGTGGATGCTGCGAATTGGATTAAACGATCACCCCTTCAAACGGCAGTTTTGTTGTACGCGGTTTTCTGGTGCATGGCCACGGTATTCTCCATTATGCCCGAGGAGAGCCTGTGGGGTAGCCTGGCACGTAAAAATGGGTTAATGTCGATGCTGTCGTGGATTGCCATATTCATTGTCATGATCCAGAAAATGGTCAGCCGCCGGCAGCTGTATAGGGCGCTTTACGTGCTTTTCGTTTCAACCACACTGGTTTCGTTGCTTGGCATCATATTTTTGATCTTTCCGCAGATGATACCAGGGTACTCTTTTCAAGTGAACGGGCGGGCACTTTCCACGGATGGCAATCCTCTTTCCTTGAGCGCGTTTTTGTCCATGGTTTTGCCTATAACTCTGGCCCTATTAATACTGGATTGGTATAAAAGCAGTCCGGGCATGAAAAGGACACTCAAGTTAGTTGGACTGTTAACCGCCTTTACGCTGCAGATGGCCTGCCTGTGTATGGCCCAATATTCGATTACAGTCCTGCTTTTTATTCCCGGCATTTTTATTTTCTTCCTTATGCTGGGTGTGTTTCAGAAGAGCAAGCCAACAGTTGTTTTGAGCGCACTGGTTCTGTTGGTATTAATCACACTGGCTGGCGTCATGATGGGGCAGATGATGATGTCCAGGCCAGGCGGCCAGTCCGGTGATCCGCAGGCAGAGCAGGATACCATGGCCGGGCAAGTTGGCCTGAATACCCTGGGTATCAGGACGGATATCTGGAAATGTGCTGTCGCAGTAATTATCGACAGGCCCGAGGTTCCCTTCTACCATGATAATGTCCACTATCTGCGCCATCTTATCGGTTATGGCCCCGAATCTTTTGTGGTGCTCTCGCAGTCACGCTACCCCGTCGTCATGAAAAGTCAGGATGTGTGCATGTCCATGCTTCTGGGACAACCGGAAAATAATTATCTGCATTTGGCAGCAACCATAGGCATACTTGGTCTTGGTGCGTTCCTATCAGTGGTTCTGGTGTTCTATTATCTCGGCTTCTGTTTAATCGTCAAAGCGGGCAGTCTGGAGCTTGTCGCGCTCACTTCAGCCTTAGTGGCAGGTATGGCTCAGTTCTGTGCTTACACCATGTTTAATGCAACGGCACCACAGCCTGAATTCATGTTCTGGCTGACGATGAGCCTGATGGTAGTGCTGACCAGGACCAGTGGATCTACGACCAATGGGATAGTTTTGCAGGAGAGCAGCCATGATCATGGAATGCAGTTTGCTGACAACAATAAATCGAGGAAATTAAGGGGGGTAATTGCAGCACTGGTGTTATTGGCATTTATTGCGATGGGTGCGGCTCTTACCTGCAGCCAATATCTGGCAGACCTGAAACTACGTGCAGCTCTGGATACATGGAGTAAGGATGTGGGAAGTTCGATACAAGAATTCATCGATGCAACGCAGTTGGAGCCAAATCAGGCAGTTTACCACGGTTACCTGGGCTCCACCCTTTATTCGCTGGCCGTCGCTGATAATGATACGGAAGGGAAAGCCAGGTTGCTGACCGTGAGCACAGCGGCCTATGAAAAAGCCGCAAGTTTAGAACCGTACCTGGCGTACTGGAGCTATACCATGGGTGACATGAATACGTACTGGGCCGGCCACACTGACGCCGGCAGGTGGAAGGACGCGCTTCGCTATTACGAGCGCGCGGATATCATGCTGCCGGAGAATGCGGCGATTCTCAATAAATGGGCGCTGGCCCTCATGTTGAGCGGGGATTACGCAGAGGCTGGCCGAAAGCTATCCGAGTCGCGGGATGCTGACGGTGAATGGATTCAAACGACTTTCTACACGGGGTTACTCGAAGTATACGAACGCTGCTACTGTTCGGCCGGGTACTGCTTTGTCTACCCGGTCGAGCAGAAGCCAGGCAACATCGAAGATTACATAAGCTTCTGCAGTCGGCTCGGGTTATACGGCGGCCTCGATAAAGTAATTGAAGGATTAAAGGTATATACCGCCTGCCAACCGGATGACTGGATAGGGCAGGCGCTGCTGGGTATCGCTGAAGTGTACGAAAATAAGTTGGACGGCGCAGCGGAATCCTTCAGCAGAGCCGCCCATAGCGCGCCATTGGATGATGCCCTTACGCTCAAGGAAATAGTCACGCGCATGGGTGTGGATAACCCGGACTTCGAACCCGCAGCGCAGGAAATAGTAGACTCGCTGGCGCAAAGGATTCTCGATAGTATTAAACAATATATTGAATGATGTTGGTATAGGCTGAATTGGAAATATTTTTTGCCGCCATCTTTTTCCTGCTCGGCATCAGTGTGGGCAGTTTCCTCAACGTGGTGGCCGACCGCGTGCCGGCAGGGAAGTCACTCATACGCCCGCATTCACACTGTTTCAGTTGCGGCCACGCTTTAGAGCCGCGCGACCTCTTTCCCATCGTCAGCTACCTGCTGCTGAAGGGAAAATGCCGCTACTGCGGACGACTATCCCGGAGAGCAGGACATTGCCGGTTCCCGGGTGGCAAATATCCCCGAAAGTACTAAATAACGTGCTTATCCCATGACGTCACGTAATTACTATTGACAGGCTTGCTATTAGAGCATACACTACCAATATACTAAAAGAGTGGGAGGCTACTATGAATATAGACACGTTATTGGTAGCTGATTATGCCAATATTGCGGAAGGTGGCAAATTGAATGTCATGGGTATATTTAGGGAAATCCGGGCCAAAAATTTTCCGATCCCTCATCCAGAGATGTTCTTGATAATTGGCATGAATGCAAGCCCGGCTGAATATAACAAGAAACGAAATATTACAGTCAAATTAATTAATGCAGATGCGACACAGGAATTAGTCAGTATATCGCATAGTATTGATGTGCCGCAGGGCAGTGGAGGACGTAAGGTTGAAATAAATCACATCTTGCGGTTGCAGGGCGTACTATTCCCATCCCCTGGCACATATCAATTCTCCGTCCTTGTTGATAATGATGAGAAAGGTGCTATCTCCATCGAACTGATTGAGATTCCACAATCTAAATAAGAAGGTTATTAACGTGCCTGATAAAGCCTTCAAGATATTGAG
>CAZUXO010000176.1:0-4028 GCA_964624325.1 uncultured Dehalococcoidales bacterium | reverse complement strand
GCTTCTAGGTTCGCCGATTACCTTGATCGAGACAACCCCGACCGTTATGGGTAATATCACAGCTCTTGGGCCGAACGAAGTATTCGTGTTCGGCTCAAACGAACAGGGGTTTCATGGTGCTGGTGCTGCGGGATTTGCATTACGTGGCACCAGTGCCAACACATGGAGGGACGATGTTGCCTTCCGTGAGGCGATGAATTCAAGACCAGGCAGTCCGCTTCGTGTTGGCAAGTGGGCTGTCTACGGCGTTGCCCGTGGATACCAGATAGGGCGCTCCGGTAGATCATATGCCGTTTGCACTATTATTCGTCCAGGGATGCTACGCTCCATATCTCTTGCTGATATCGAAGCACAGCTCATCGGGTTGGCGAAGTTTGCCAAGCTCCACCACGAGCTACGTTTTCTGTGCAGCAAGGTAGGCTGTGGATACTCCGGCTACAGCGAGCAAGAAGTTCTCAGTATCTGGCCCGACATGCCCAATAATGTCATCAGTCCTTGGAGGTAAACGATGGATACCGTTGATAGTTTGCGCAGCATCCTAGAAGCTGCGAAGTACAAGGGGTCGGCTGAGTTCTACGCCGACCTAACAGCGCGACACGAAGCACTCTTTGAATACGGAGCAATCGCGCCAGTGTCTTTGGGTGGTATTCCCTTCCTAAAGACATTCAACCGAATCGTCGTGGGGGCTCATGGCCCCTACGTCGAGTTTGAGCGTGGTCAGTGTTTGATCCCGATGGCCGTTGCGCCAGGACAGGACTGGCGCGTCAACGGGGAATACCATATAAAATACCACCACCTGGCCTTAGCCGGGTTCCCAAAAACAAAGATATACCACCAGGTTCAGAAAGTCGAGTATGCCGACTATAAGGTCGGTATGTTCTATATCGACTTTCACACACCAGGCCTTGTGATTACATATAGTTCACACCTGCGTACGATAATAGCAGGGTCGCGGACTATCACCAATTACCACCATGTGGAGAAGGCAATAGCTCTCTCCGGATTCAAGCCAACGGAAATTGTTAGCGGCACCGCTCGCGGTGTCGACCAGCTCGGAGAAATCTGGGCCAAGAATAACAACATCCCCGTAGCGCAGTATCCGGCGGACTGGGACAGATACGGCAAATCCGCCGGGTATCGGCGGAACGAGGTAATGGCAAAGAACGCAGATGCGTTAATTGCTGTCTGGGACGGTTCATCAAAGGGGACAGTTCATATGATTGAACTGGCCAAGGAGAATGGTCTCAAAGTGTACGTTCACACAGTACGATAATAGATGCCATGGGGGGTGGTGACAGCACCTCCCTTACTGTAACAAGAGCAAAAATAAGAAAGGTATATAAATGAAAAATTGGACTAAAATGAAAATTATCGAGGTTGCTGGTCACCTCGATCTCCAGGCTGTTGGGGACCCAGTTCCCTTCAGCATCTCGGACGAACGCATAATGGATGCGTTAATTGACGCAAACAGGGAATCGGAGCTTGAAGACGCCTGGGATAACTACATTCTCGAGAAGGACGCGGTTGGTGAGCTTGTTGTGGCAGCCAAAAAGTTGTTCGACGCAGCCACAGAGTTGTATTGCGGGTTCCCTAAAACAGCAGTGCAACTTATGCACAAGAAGAACACGCAGGAGGAAGTAGTGCCCTGCATCAAGCATCAGTACAAGAATGATGATTCTCCGCCGGTCGAGGAGATCATGTCGATCATTAAGTTCGCCATTGGCGAAGCGATGGATAAAGCTGACAGCTTTGTTCCTCCGACACCTACTTACGATGATGGTGGCGCAGACTAAAGCCGAAATCTGGGGTGGTGACAGCGCCCCAGGATCTGCACGTACAAAGGTTATCGTGCACTGATGAGGCAATGCCTTTTTAGGGAAGCTTTTAGCGGGCCTCCCCACCTCCTAAAGCCCGTACTATGGTCGGCCCTCACCCACCCACCCGCCCTGATCCACCTATCACTAGTGTCTTGGCGGAGCCTTTGGCATCGCTCGCTCCGCTCGCGATGCGCTTCAGCTCGCTCCTCTCGCCTCAGCAAAGCAAAAAAAACCATGCGTCTCTCTCGATCATCCACCTCAACCCCCACTTCCCTCTCTCACCAGACCAAAGTCAAAGTCAAAGTCAAAATCAAAGTCAAAAGATTACCCAAAACCAAGCCAAGTCAAAACCCCTTTCCCCTCTTCCTAGTGAAGGGTGGGGGAGCGGTAAAAAAATCTCTCGTCCACCGTCCGTTCTACCTTCAGATTCCAAGGCGTCGTCAGGGGCCAAACCATCTGTTCAATCGATGGTGAACATCAGCGTCCTTGAGTAGCCTTACCCTCTCCACCCTTCAAATAAACTTTATCGTAATGCTAGTCACATTGCGATAACAAAGGAGTTGTCATGACTAAGTTGCAAGTAGTTGCTCCAGTAGCTGTGGAGCGCGCCGTTGACGCATTTTCCGAAGTCGAAGTTGCGTCAGTTACTCTCAGCGAGAAAGTCGCTGTCATCGCCGGTGCCAAGCCAGACGCCTTGCCTGGCGGGTGGAAAGATTGCACCTCGTTTCTCACCGCCTTTGCCCGCTACGCCAAAGATTATGTGGCGTTCTTGGTGAAGCGTGGCTACACCCGGCTTGCGTGCTCAGGGAATCCCGGTACCGAGACAGTGTTTGCAGAGGCCGCCCTGGCCGCTGGCATGCCCGTGAGCATCATCGTGCCAAGCGACTCGTTCGAAGCCGTCTGGACGCCAGCTACCCAGAAGGCCTTTCACAGCCTTTGCGAGCGGTCGCAAAAGGTGATCGGGCCTACCCTGTACAAGAAGTACGGCGTCAAACAGGCGTCGTACATCGGTTCCGAAAAGGCGGTCTCTATGCATTTGATTAACACCAACGCAGTGAAAGCGTTGATGGCCAAGGGTGACGGAGTTGTCATCCTAATCGGGGAAGATAAGGGAACTGTCGCACAGTTGCGTCAATGCGAGGCCATCAAGCCTCAGACGGTCACCGTTACCTGGAATGATAAGTTCCAATTCACGGCGACCCCCGTGAAGTTCGCGTAATGCGCTTGAGCCCAGAGGCATCACGCCTCGTCCAACAGTGTTACGGACGTGATGCCTGCAAGCTCGCTCTTCCAATTTGGGAGAGGGAGCTGGCCCCTTTAACCAACTCGATGGACGCCCGTTCAATCATCGAGTCGTTCAGCGTTCCCGATAGTGTGCGCAATGCCCTAATTGGGATGACCAACCAGTCCTTGAGGCTGGAGAGAGAGGAAAAGCAATGGTAGCAGGTACCCGTAAGCCCAAGCAGTCCCCCGCCGTGCCCCGGTGGGTTTATGTAGTAACGATTATTGCTGTCATCGCCATTATGAGCACGGTGGTACTTGGTACCATCGTTCTTACCAGGCAGACAGTTGCAACACCACAAGTGGCCCCAGCTGTCACAGCGGCCAGCAATGTTACCACGGCTACTGGAAACAAGCCCATCAGCGCAAAACAAATCGCGTATGTTAACGGGCTTGGTACCGATACCGGTAGAGACATCCCCAGCTTTGTATCAGCCATGTTCAAGGGGATGACCCTTGAGCAGTTGACCACCGTTCAGGCTGGCGATATCATCGACAGTCTCAACGCCATCAAGTATTCCGCCACAGCAACTCCAACGCCGTAGACCTATCACTCACGGCAAATATATCATCCTGCTGATAGTTTTCCTCATCGCGGTATGGATCTTAAATCCATCGCCACAACAGACGGAAAAAATCAGCAGGATGGCGGCAGACGTAGAATTATCTATTAAAGAGGAGTAATAAAAAATGCCGACAACTATCGTAGTGCGCCAATCAGACACACGTGCCTTCATTTCGCATGGTGACCCCATAACATTTCTCGTTGACACGAAGAAAAAATATCGTTATGTCTTCATGTCAGCGACAGAGCTCTACTCATTCATGGCAAAATTGCCGGAGTGGAGCCCACTGAAAAAGTCACTGGCGAATCTGGCCAGTGAGATAAAATGGAAGTCGGCGTAAACCGTGCGTGGGGCCTCGAGAGGG
>CAZUXO010000175.1:0-12208 GCA_964624325.1 uncultured Dehalococcoidales bacterium | reverse complement strand
AGCTATTATATTTTATCCTACACCGATAGTAAAGGAATATCGCCAGGCAGATATATGTCAGAGCCCTCGCGTCAAGCGTTAAAGCTCTGTCGGGTGCCTTTAGGTCAAATACGGCGGATAGTTTGATAACAGGCCTCTTTTGGGGTACATTGTTTATTGAAAAATGGAGAGTGAATGAACGTTCTGCTCGTGTTCGATACCGTACAGGGGAATACCGAAAAGATTGCCCGCGCTATTTCCAAGGCTCTTGCACCCGTTGATGTGAAAATGCTTAGGCCGGGGGAGGTTGATCAGACTGATTTCAAGTCTATCGACTTGTTCATAGCAGGTTCGCCTACCATGGGCGGCAAGCCTACATCGCCCATGCAGGAATTTCTATCTGGCCTCCCCGCTGGCGCTCTCAACGGGATTGATGTTGTTGCCTTCGATACGAGGATTCCGGCCAAATGGGTGAAAATATTCGGCTATGCAGCTGAAAAAATCGCCGTCGTTCTCAAAAACAAGGGGGGTCGTCTTGCCGCTCCTGCGGAGGGCTTTATCGTCGGCGGTAGCAAAGGGCCGCTGAAAGAAGGCGAATTGGAGAGAGCCAGCGCCTGGATAAAGGGGATTGAGACGAGTAAATATTAAAGCGTTCTTCACTTGTTTTGGGAACGGTTAGGAACTTGCCCTTCGAACAATATCCTTGTCGTTATGATTGTTGTTTTAACTGTTGCGAGTCTTCTCGTTTAAGACTGTCCAGCCAGGCGGCTGATTTGATTTCTTTTTCCAACAGGTGGCGGATGTAGCTGCGCATTAATCTCTCAACTTCAAGTAGCGTGTCGGAATCAATTGGTGTCACACTGACACTTTCCCAGTCGCCTCCCTGGATAAAACGCATTACCCCCAATCCATCCCACGAGAGTGCGTAGCTGTAGTGTTTCCCCAGTCTCTGACAGGAAGGGCAGAGCATTCCACCGGCAGAAGGCGCGAAGGAGTTGGTCACGGATTCGAGCGTTTTGCGGCATAGTACGCATTTTCCCAACTCCGGGCGGTAACCCACCTTTCTGAGGAGGTGCAGTTCGAAATGCCGTAGCAAGAGTTCTCTGTTTAAAGCGTACGGAAGATCTTCGAGTGTTTTCAACAGCAACTCGAAAAGCAGCCGGTCTTCAGTCTCCTGGGGGGTGAACTGGTTTATCATTTCCACCAGATACAGGGCATATGAAAGCAAATCAAGGTCATTCTTTACCGACAGAAACGCGTTGAGCGTTTGGCTACCGATGATGGTGTCAATGTTCTTCCCACTGGCAAGCGTAACATGCGAGTAAGTCAGCAACTCAAGATGGCCCGATAGCTTGCTTTTAGGCTTGCGCACGGCCTTGGCTACGCCCTGTATTTTACCCATTCCCGGAGTGTAGAGAGTGAGTATGCGGTCAGCCTCACCCAGCTTGGTTTTCTTGATGATGATGGCAGGGGTCTGGTAGGTTCGCGGTTTGGTCATAATCGTATTCTGGCGGATTTTATCTCAACAGTATATCATTGACGGCTGAAGCCAATCCGAAAATTCTTTTTTACACTCCCATTGCTGGAGCGTATCATCGTGAGACGTAAGGCCAAAATCGAGAAAACCGATTCCTTTAAATCCCTACGCTGGTAATAACGCCAATAATAATTCCTCCCGCCACCCCAATTCCCACGATTGGAGCGTACGCGCGCGTTATGATGGCAGAAGGCAGGCTCAGTGTCAGGCCGAGCAGGATACCTGTCGTTACAGGGTGTATACCCAGGCTTATGTTAGGGATGAGGAACCCCAACATGAAGCGCTCGATAAAGGCAGAGGTTACGGCTTCGATTTTTTTGGTTCTGTTCTCCATTTTCATAGGCAACATTATGAGAACGTCCACGACTCCGAACCCAAGACCGCAAAGCACTCCCAGCCAGATTGCGTTCATAAATTTTCCTCCCCGTTAAGATACTAATTTATCCTGGGCGACATCCGTGCGGACGGTGCCGAATTCCTCCATGCTTAAATTCTTTATATGCAACCAGTTCTGTATTGCCTGGCTGGTTAACTCTTTGATGGTATCGCGCGCGCTCCATTGGACGGCTTTTTCATAGGCCAGGGGTAAAGGGCGAAGAGGTTCTGGATTAGTCGGTCGCAAACGTCCCGGGAGTTCAAGGCGACCACCCAGTCCTCACTTTCGACCTCCTGTTTGGATTAACCGAACGGAGGTAGGAACGTTGGTGATATTTTCAGGTTCGCGTGTTAATCGTCGTCTCTGTCAGCGTTTTTTGGCATCCAGCCAAATTTCCTGACCCACCAGAAAGAACCGATGGTGGCGAGTATCGTCGATGCAACCAGAAGGGTTATATACCATCCCCTGTCGCTCGAACTCATATTGAAGGCTGAGTTCCCCAGAACGGTAGCCAGCGTGTTTGGTACCAGCAGGGCGGTGCCTATGATTGTCAGATACGTCACCACCATAGCCAGTTTGTTGTTAAGGATCTGTAGCTGGTTGTTGTAGATAGACTGCAAAACTTCGAGGCCCGAAGCCAATACTTCGGAGAGGTGTTCTGCCAGCCCTATTTGGCGGTTGACATCTTCAGCCAGTACGCCAATTCTTTCCAGCAATCTAACATCGTCGGTTATAACGTCCGCATCACCATAACGTAAATTACGAATGACGTCCACGCTTTCCCACAGACCGTCCAGGTAGATGATAAGAGCATGTTTCATGTTGTATATCTTGGGCCCCAGCATGTCACGCGGCGTTTTTGGGTCCATGAGCTGCTTGTTGAGTGAGTCACCGCTTTCTTCTATCTGTCGCAAGTGCTCGAAGTTGCGGTCGTTGTTAGTCTCTATCAGGCGAATTAGCAGGGAGGTAATGCGGTCTTCGGCGCTGATTCCCGGAGGGAGCTTTTTAAGTACCGTGTCGGCATAGCGACGCAAACGTGACCAACGGCGGTCAACTTCCATGGGGTGGACGGTTAAAATGAGGTTCTTTTTAAGGAAGACCAGGGTCGTGTGCGCCTTGACGTCGAGATCCGCACCTCCACTGATCTGGATGGAGGGGAGCTTAATCCCTATCTCGGTTTTAAAATCTTCGTAGAGGTTGCGGTATCCGGAAGTGAGAGCCGTGATGATTTGCTCGCTGAATCCGAGCTGGGTAGCCAGCATATAGTCGGCGTCGTAATCGGGGGTGCGCAGATCCACCCAGGCGATCGAGGCTGTTTTGAGCATATCCTTGATACTTTCAAAAGACTCGACGTCGGTGGTATTAATGCTTCCATCGGGCTGCAAAGCCCGGCAGAACCAGTGCCTGTTATCGCTTGTCTCATTAACTTTTACTTCCAGCATTATCTTATCATCCTGTAGAGTTAGCTCGAGTGCCTGAGGTCATGATGTAACAATCTTTTCCGCCCAAGCGAGGCAATGGAAATCCAAAACCCGTGTAATGATAATCTGACATTTACCTGTTGTCAACAGGTTATTACAGTATTATTTATATGAATGGTGTTATATCGAGGCAGATATCCGGGAACTGCGTTAGAACCATTTCTTGTGTTTAAAATAGATTAACATGGTTATGGCTACCAGTGCCATAGAAACGAGCAGCACGGGGTATGTCCATGCCAAGCCCAGTTCAGGCATATGCACGAAGTTCATGCCGTATATACCGACGATGAATGTTAGCGGTATAAAAATGGAAGAAAGAATAGTAAGCACCTTCATTATTTCGTTAAGACGGTTACTCACGCTGGACAGGTAGACATCTACGAGAGTCGATATCATATCCCTGTAATTTTCGATGGTGTCGATCACCTGTATAGCATGGTCGTTGATATCACGAACGTAAATTCGCGTGGTGTCCTTGATGAGTGGATTTTCATCATGTCCCAGTGTGTTGGCTAATTCCCGCAGAGGCCAGACAGCCTTGCGCAGAACGAGCATTTCCCTCTTGATGTGATATATTGCGGGTAGCGTTTCTTTGGTGGGGGCGACGATCAGTTTTTCCTCGATGTCTTCGATATTTTCGCCTGCTTTTTCAAGGATAATGAAGTAGTTGTCCACGATAGCGTCCATCAACGAATAAGTCAGATAATCCGGCCCTTCTTTGCGGATATGCCCCTTGCTGTGCCTGATCCTGTCACGAAGGCTATCCCATACGTCACCCACGTCTTCCTGAAAAGAAAGCACGAAATTGTTTCCCAATACCAGGCTAACCTGCTCGTTCTTGATATCCTGACGCTTCTCGTCGTACTTGAGCATGCGCAGCACGATGAAGATATAAGAGCCAAAATCCTCTATTTTAGGGCGTTGCTCGGTATTGACAATATCCTCCTGGATAAGAGGATGCAGCCCGAAGTGATTGCCAATTTTTTCAATTGTGGAAGTATCATGCAACCCATCGACATTTATCCATGTAACGCTCTGGGAATCGCGGAAGGGTAAAATATCCTCGATGTTCTCAATAATTCTTTCCTGGAACTGTGTTGCAGTGTAGTCGATAAGGACGATGCGAGTGGCCCGGTCATATTCCTGACCTATGTGCAAAAGAGTGCCTGGAGGCTGGCCGGCTTTTTGCGAGCGTTTTGTTTCACGCACAGTACTTGACCCTTTGGTAAATGACATCGGTTTCCTTTAAGGTGTTATGTATCCTTTTGGATGATCATCCTCTGCTTTTTCGATGGATCTACCAAATGGATAGCTTTTTGCCTAGAACTCCTGACGACCTTCTATTGCCCGGCTGAGCGTAACATCGTCAGCGTATTCCAGTTCTGTCCCGAAGGGCAGTCCGCGGGCCAGGCGAGTGACACGCAGTCCAAGCGGCGCGATGAGGCGCTTGAGGTACATAGAGGTAGTCTCACCTTCCAATGTGGGGTTCGTGCCTATAATAACCTCTACTATGCCACCCGAAGAAAGGCGTGCCATCAGCTCCTTTATACGGATATCAGCACCTCCCACACCTTCGGTGGGGGAGATGGCCCCGTGCAGTACGTGATACCGCCCCTTGTAAATGCTCATGTGCTCCAGTGCCAGTATGTCCTGCGGTTGCTCCACGATGAGAATCTGGGTCGGGTTGCGCTGCGAGTTGCGGCAGATAGTACAGATTTCGGTGTCGGCGATATTGAAACACAAAGAACAGAGTTGCGTTTTCTGCTTAAGCGACAGTAAGGCATCTGCCAGTGCCTGTGTCTGTTCATCACGTGCCCGGAGCAAGTAATAAGTGAGGCGCTGGGCGCTTTTGGGGCCTACGCCAGGTAACTTACTAAACTCCTGAATCAGGCGGTTAACCGCATCAGTAGCTAGCGGGATGGTTTTATCCACGGCTTGCTCCGTTAAGTAAGCCCGGGTATCTTGAGCCCACCGGTGATTTGGTTAAGCTCCTTGGCGGCCATTTCCTGGGCCGCGTCCAGTGCGTCGTTGACAGCTTTGAACACCAGCTTTTCAAGTTCTCCCGTTTTCTTGGGGTCGATGGCTTCGGGTGCGATTTTAAGGGATATTATACGCAATTGGCCGTTGGCTACCACTTTAACGGCGCCTTTCCCGACTTCCACCTCCACTGTCTTCTTGGCCAGTTCTTTCTGAGCCTTTTCCAGCTTGCTGCGCATTTCCAGCGCCTGTTTCATCATTCCCAGGTTCATTTATCTTCCACCTCAATCATTTGAGCACCCAGTTTCTGGGCCTCGCGTACCAGATGATTCTCTTCGGGTTCGTAAACACATTTTATTTGGCAGGGGTGACCCATGAACTGGCCGATGAGCCCTGCCACGATTTTTTTATTTTCCAATTCCTCGATTTTCTCGCGGTGATAAGGGTATTTAAACGATAAAACCACAACATCGTCTTCAATGCCTATTGGCTTGATGCCAGCACTTCGTAGCATGGCAACCGCCGCCGAGCGCTTTACAGCGTCCGGTACCTGCTGAATGATGAGCGCCCAATTGTTCTTAAGCTGATCCAGTGAACTTCCCGCGCCCTGAAGTGCCGAAATCTTGGCTGGTTCCCTTGTGGGGGGTGTTTCTGCCGGACGGGCTACAGGTCTGGTGGCGGCTGTCTGTGGGGGCGTACTGGCTGAAGGCCGGGGAGAATACTGAGCCGGAACAGCGGTTTTGGTCTCTCTGGGAGATTCAGCCGCAATTTTTACAGGGGCCTTTTTCGTGGTGGGTTCAATGCATACGTCCACCAGCGCCAACTCGAGTGGCAGCGTGCTTTCGTTGTCCAGTGCTGCTTCTATCTGGCCGAAGACCTTAAGCGCGCGAAGTATGTGTTCCATTGATGTCGTGGCGGCCAGCGTTTTCAACTCTGTCATTTCTTCGGCGGTCAGTCCGCTGTCCATGTCCAGGCCGCTTTTGAGAAGCAGCAGTTCGCGTAAATAACCTACCACTTCGCGGTCTATCTGTTTCAGGTCTATTCCGTCTTCTGTTGCCCGGCTGATGACTTTCAGCCCGGCGCCGATGTCTTGTCGAATGATGTGTTTCACCAGCTCACGTGCGCGTTCGTCTCCTGCCATGCCCAGCATTTCCTGTACTTGTGCGAGTGAAACTTCAGCTCCATAGTACGTCGATATTTGCTCCAGTAAGTTTTCAGCATCTCTGAGCCCGCCGCGGGCACTCTTGGCCACCAGCCTGAGAGCTTCGGGGGCAATGTTTATTCCTTCCGCCAGGCAGATTCGCGAGAGCTTTTCCTCGGTGTACTTCTGGCTTAGGCGGTGAAAATCAAAGCGCTGGCAGCGTGAGACGATCGTGGGCAGAATCTTGTGTGTTTCGGTTGTCGCCAGAATGAAAATCACTTTAGGAGGGGGCTCTTCCAGAGTCTTCAAGAGTGCGTTGGAGGCGCTGCTCGATAGCATGTGGACTTCGTCGATGATATAGACCTTGAACTTTGCCTGAGCCGGGGCGTAGTTGACGCGCTCGGTAAGCTCGCGCATCTCGTCCACGCTGTTGTGGCTGGCGGCGTCTATCTCGATAATATCCAGCGCACGACCCTCGGTTACAGATTTGCACATGATGCATTTGTTGCAGGGCTCTCCCTTGCCGCCTGTAGTAGGTTTGACGCAGTTAACCGCCTTGGCGAGTATGCGCCCTGTGCTGGTCTTCCCGGTGCCGCGCGGGCCGCAGAACAAATAGGCGTGAGACACGTGACCGCTGGTGAGTGCGTTGAGCAGGGTGCGAGTAACATGCTCCTGGCCGACTACTTCAGCTAGTGTCTGAGGGCGCCATTTACGGTAAAAAACTTGAGCCATAACAGTGGGACTATTATACCTTAACGCGCGGGATTTTTCCCAAAGAGGGGATTCGATAGACTACGGAATATTGCTGATGGTCTAAACGTATTGACTCTATCACTGGTTTCGACATCGCTTTGTCCAGCGGTGGAGTCATGACGCTATTCGGTCGCAAATTTTTTGCTGCATAACTTCTCGAATGTTCCCGATCCTGTATCGTAACCCAGCAGGTCGCCTTTGTCTAAATCAAAATACCAACCGTAAATGGATAGTGTGCCAGCTTTTAACCGTTCGGCCACAAATGGGAAAGAACGAAGATTTTCGAGCGAGAGCAATATGGTGGCCTGTTCGCACGCCCTTTGTTGCAAAGTTATATCTTTATCAGGCAACTCCGCGAGAACTCGTTCTCGAGCAGAAGTGGCAATAGACATCCAGCGAGATAAGAATCCGTTACCAATTGAGTCGCTGCTACCCGTTATCAGGGCACCGATACCACCGCAATTGGAATGTCCCAAGACGATAATTTGCTCGATGCCCAAATAACATATAGCAAATTCCAAGGCTGCGCTTACACCATGCTGCCCGCCATCTTTTTCAAAAGGAGGAACCAGGTTGGCAACATTTCGAACGATAAAAACATCTCCTGGCGCAGAATTGATCAGCCGGGCAGGATCTACCCGAGAGTCGGAGCACCCGATTATCATGGTTTTGGGTTGTTGTCCATGCCGGAGTGTTTCGAAAAGAGACTTATTGGAACCGAAAAAGTCTTCTTGGAAGGCACGGAATCCGGCGATAAAACGCTGAACATCCTTCATAGGTTGATCCTCTTTTATTAAAATAGCATCGATGGCCTTGAAACGTTTCTGTTTTCAATTGGTTGCATTGGTCACGTACTCTATGCGATCTCTAAAATCGGGTGGTCATGACGCACGACGATTTCATTTATTCATATAAAGTGCGCTGTATGCTCATAAATCTTTCGACCCCAATATCGGGATAAACAGGTCTAGATGAGATGACTTTATCCGGGAAACTCAAATTATATTTTCCTGTGGCTTGCAGGTTATAACCTGTCCTTAAACTGCTCTACGATGGATTTGTCTCTGGTGAGGGCTCTACCGATACCGTAATCCTTGCTCAGTCGCAAAGGCACGCAGCAGCACTGGCAGCAGTTGCACAAAGCATAAAAGTCCTGTCTGCACTTGACTATGGCGTGAAGCAACCCTCTTTCGTGGCAGTCTTTGATGATGTTCTTGGCTTCTTCTTTGATCACCTCGCGGAACTCTTTTCCGTGGTCGCTGGCGAACTCGTGGTTCAGGGCTATCATAATTTCTACATTCCTGGGGTTGTCGCAGTTATTGAAAGTCTCGCGGCAGGTGCAGGGGCCGAGCGCCAACCCATCTGAGGCCTCTACGATGGCATAAGCCTCGTTTAGATTAAGAGCGTAAGCCGAAGTCATATTGCTGCCCCACATATTTGCTACGCGTCGCACTATTCCTCCAACTATGGGAATGCGAGTCCATCGGGCAAAGAAGATATACAGCTTGAGTATAAAGGGGCGATTACGGTTGTAGAGTCTCAAAGAGTGGTGCATGTTACAGACTATTATACGGCAGTGTCATATTCATGTCATTACGGGTGATATCAGGAATTTATTTTGTCGGACCGAGGCCATTTAGCGACCCTGACAATCCTGGCACTGGATTGTGGCAGTCCCGGGATTCTCAAAACACAGACATACCCTGACATAACAAAGCCCTCCCATATCCGAGTGGGAGGGCTTTGTTATGTGTTCCTGTGAAACCTAAAAAACCATTGGGATATCTTTCCCGGCGTCGTCGATACTTTGAAGTTTTGCCTTGACCGCTTCCTGCCGCAGTTTCATGATGGGCACGAGTGCTGTGGATTTATTGTAATAATTGCGCACTATTTCCACGTCGCTGAGATCCGACATTATGAGGGTGATGTCAAGAGTCTTGCCTATCGGATAGTCACCATTTCTGACTACGGCATTGGGTGCCAGATCCTTGAGCCAGTCACCCAGATCCTTTACCAGATCCATGTTGATCTCTTTCGCCGGAGCGGAAATAAGGTACATGGCGCGGCCAGCGTCCTTGGCGGCTACCTTGCTGGATAGCTCTGCGATGGCAGCGTCCATAGCTTGAATGCCTTTGTGGGTTTCGGCGCTTTTGTCTCTGAAGTGAGTACTTCCCATCTTGAAACCACCAGCTTTGGCGGTGCCGTGGCCGATGACAGTCCAGCCTTTCAACGTTTGAATAATATCCCCGGCATCCAGAGTTTTACCTCCTACACGGCTGGCTTTCTTTTCTTCGCCAGCGCATAGCAGGTCGTAAAAGGGCTCGACCATAAAAGAGTTAATCAGGTCGAGATTATACTGTAGAGAATAGCCTTTTTTAACGTATCTTTGGTTATCCACAAGGATGACGGCATCAGCAACCGAGTACACGCTCTTGAGGCAAACGGCAGAATTGTAAATAGTGCGCTCTTCATTCTCCTGTTCGTGTTCGAAAGGCAGCACTGCCATGGCGTAAACAGGCTTGTCTGCATATCGCTCCTTTACATGCTGGACCATTATAGGTAGTGAGCCGGAACCAGTGCCACCCCCGGCGCTGGCAACCAGCAAAAAAGCGTCAGTTTCGTAGAAATGCTTGGTGGAGCGCAGCGCATCTACCACCTTGTCAGCGTCCTCACGGGCCACCTCGGCACCTACCTCGTTAATCTTGCCAACTCCATGCCCGCCGGTCCTGCGTCCTCCGATGAGGATGCGGTGCTGGTAATCGCTCTTGATGGTCTTGAGGCCAGAAAGGTCTGCGGCGTCCGTATTCACCGCGAAAACGCCGGGGCATATCTCAGCGCCCCGCTGGCTCATAGCCATCTTGTTCAGGCGCGCGAATTCATCTGCGATGCGGCTCCCGCATTGTCCCAGACCGATAACTACTAGTTTCATGTTCTACCTCCACTCGAATATGACAGACCAAATAATTCTAGCTTTTGGGGAAGAGGGGTGTCAAACCTGATAGAAGGAGTCTGGATGTTTTAACCCCGGACTCCTTCTCGAAATATTTAAACTGGAAGGTAAATATTTCCTGAATCTATGCGAGCACAGCACTACTAACCCTCAGGTATAAGCTTGAAGAATGCCGATGGTTGTCGCAGCGGTCACCTTTGCCAATATGAGGGGTTGCCAGGGCTATGCAGATACCGGCTAAAATAATTCCAGACAGTCTGCCAGTACCATCCTAAAAGCCTTTCTGCGCAACGTATGCCGTCAGGTCACCCAGGCGGCAGGAATAACCCCATTCGTTGTCGTACCAGGCCAGAATCTTGATCATGTTGCCGCCGATGACCAAGGTGGACAGAGAATCGAAGCTTGAGCTGAAATGGCTGCCCTTGAAGTCGGTGGACACCAGTTCCTCGGTGCAGTATTCCAAAATGCCGCGCATTGGCCCTTCGGCGGCGGCCTTGAAAGTCTTGTTCACTTCTTCGGCGGTGACATCCTGCCCCAGCAGGGCTACCAGGTCCACTGCCGAGACAGTGACGACCGGAACGCGCAGGGAGACCCCGTGCATCTTGCCCTCCAACTCCGGGAGAACGCGGCCGATGGCGTAGGCGGCGCCGGTGGAGGTGGGGATGATGTTTTCGCAGGCGGCACGGGCGCGCCTGAGGTCCTTATGCGTCGTATCCTGCAGTTTCTGGTCGCCGGTGTAGGCGTGAACGGTGGTCATCATGGCCTTCTGGATACGGAAATTGTCATTCAGTACCTTGGCTATCGGAGCCAGGCCGTTGGTGGTGCAGGAGGCGTTAGAAATGATGTGGTGCTTTTTGGGGTCGTACTTGTCCTGGTTGACGCCCAGAACGATGGTGATATCATCTTTTTTGGAGGGTGCGGAGATGATGACCTTTTTGGCGCCGCCCTTAAGGTGAGCCGCCGCTTTTTCGGCGTCGGTGAAGAGGCCGGTGGATTCGATAACGATATCAACGCCAACGTCGTTCCAGGGGATGGTAGCGGGGTCTTTTTGGGCGAACACCTTGATCTGAGTGCCGTCTATGCTGATGATGCTCTCGCCCGCGGTTACGCTGCCGCTGTAGCGCCCGTAGGTGGTATCGTACTTGAACAGGTGGGCGTTGGTTTTAGTATCCACGAGGTCGTTGATGGCCACGACCTCCACCTCGCCGGCGTGAAACTGTTTAAGCGTCCTGAGTGTCAGGCGACCGATGCGCCCGAAGCCATTGATGCCTACTCTGATTGCCATTGTTCTCGCCTCCTGATTATTTACTGGGGCTCATACTCTTGCCCCGTGATGACCGTTGTTTCATCTGTCCGAGCATATCAATAAAAGCTTCAAGTCTTGTTTTTAGGTGCTGGGTGAGCGTGAAATCGGTGTTGCCCTCGATGGTGAGGATGGGTACCGGCAGCTTGCTTCTGAAAACGATGTCGCCAATGGCGCGGTGGCAGAAAGCCTGCACGTAATGGATGATTCCGTCGATATTCCGCTTTTCGACTTCAGTTTTGATGTCATGGATGCGCCCTTCGATGGAATAGGGATAGGTGTAGTTAGTATACTGCATCGCCAGCGACTTTCCGGGATCAAGCATGACGAACTGGCGCTGAATTTCATTGTATACCACCCGTGCCCCGTTTTGCTCAAGAAATGGATATAATTCTTTGCCGTATACCGCAGGGACTCCAACGAAGGCCAGCCTCAATTCATCGTTGGGGTAAGATGGGCGTGCGCCAGTCTCACCGTTGAGTTTCCGCACGTCCGCGCAGTATCGAGCCGTGTCCCGGTTGAAATCCGAGCTTGACACCAGCCAGTAGTGGTTTTCCAAGCCGCTGACCTTGTTCTCGCACCAGGTGAGCCGGTCGAGTTCCAGTACGGCGTCGCGGCAGGGTTTAAGCTGCCGCCTGACTTTTTCAGCTTCGTTCAACGTCGTACCCATCCTGTCTGCCAGCGATTCAAGGGCTAGCTGCATTTGATCAA
>CAZUXO010000174.1:0-10707 GCA_964624325.1 uncultured Dehalococcoidales bacterium | reverse complement strand
TTGCCGGACGAGACCCTGGGTGCGCCTGTGAAATAGTTGGTAAAACCACCCGTCATTTCTGTTACCTCCTTTTATTGCCCCGGGGATAAGATTGGAGCGCTCTAATTCTATCACCAGTATGATGTATTGCCAACGCTTCCGCGCAAAAATGCCATTGCGGGCATAATGGTAAAAAATAGTTGCTGGACATTTTTGTGGCCTGTCATTTTGACGGGGTTAAGACAAGGCTCGCCATACGGGTTCATTTCCTGACTATCTTGATAAACCGCCTCTTCCCCACCTTGATGATACTGCCGCCGGCTACTTTGCGTATCATTATCTGCATCCTCCCGGTCTGGAGTTTGATTTTATTGAGAATGGTTTGTCGCTGGTATCAGAAGTCTGATAACCGGCGGCATCATAGGCGTCTATCTTGAGAGTGCAGCTTTCTATCCCGTCATTGGGCACGATCCATGTGTAATTTCCGGTATTGTCCCTCCTCCTGGCGATCTGGCGCCAAGTATTTCCCTTATCCCAAGAATAAAAAAGGTCCACCGATTTAACCACATCCAGTACTGTCCATTTGATAATGAAAGCGGAGCCACCAAGTATTGTTTCACCACCATTGGGAGAGAGGACGGCAAATTCTCCAGGTTTAGTTACCTTGGTTGCTCCACTGGTACCGCCTGTCACGGAAGATGTGCCGATAGTCGTGGAACCCGTACTGCTCATCCCCGACGCAGTGCCGCCCGTTGTGGAAGCAGTATTCAGAGTCATGGGGAGCTGCTGTACAATGGGCACTATATTACCTTGCATGTCGCGAAGTACTACTTCCTGTAAAGTAATGTCATATGCGCTATTATCAGGAAAAGTGATATTGAATATTACTGATCCCTCTTTACCTCCAGCAGCAAATAGCTGGACCCATTTATGGATGGATCCTGTTTGGTCGTCCATCGCCCCTGAAAGAAAACCATTTGATTGAGAAGAGCTTATAGTAATATCTGCCGGAATCTCAACTGATATGAATACATTGGCTATATCATTGGGGCTGGTGATTTCTATTGATACTTGTTTTTGGCTTTGATCGTATGTAAAGATAACATCCGCTTCAGATTGAGCAGAACTACTTATTGGTAAAATAGTCAGAGTAAGTAGTATAACAGATGCAAATAGAAATCTTATTTTACTGAAATTACCACTCATGAGTACCCTCCCCATTGATAAAATTTAAAAATACCATTGTCTATTATTTACCTTTGATATATCGCTCCATGAATTCGACGACCTCTATCTTTGTAGGGACATGGTTGTCAGTAAAGGCGGAGGGTTGTCCTTTTATGTATGATTCATAAAGATTTACAAGTTGGGATTTTGTGAGTGAAGTAATCGCCGAAGGTTTGCTTATTGAGCTACCTTTGATATATGTTTCCATATACTGTATGACCTCTTTTTTTGTTGGCACAGAATTATTTGTGATGGATGAAGGCCGTTGCTTGATATATGATTCATATAAATTTACAAGCTCACTCTTATTTACTACGGGAATAGAATTATCTGTAACAACAATACTATATAAGATCGGTCTAGTATAAGCTGCCAAAACCTTTAGAGTCGACGTCATTCCTCCAGGAATCCGAAGATATCGCCCCAACAAATCAGGTATAAATATAAAATTATATGTTCCAGGTTTCGTGAAGGTTACATTAATATCTATTGCGAATGTACCCATTTCCGTTACTTCATTTGGTTTAATGCTTATCGCAATATATTCAGATAAATCAGACATTTCGACAGGTGTCTCAAATGTAAAAAATGGTTTAAGAGATTTATCGACGACCAAGGTTGTAAGAGTTTTGGCGACTTTTAATGCTATAGTTTCAGCCGGTAAGACTAAATTGATTATGAATTTATTTACCGTGTAAAAATAGGTTTCCGCGCCGGTTACTTTACCAGTTGCATTAATCTCTAAATCTTTATTATCAATCAGAATTAAAATTTCACTATTCCCGAGCAACGCTTCCATGGCACCCCCGTCAGGGCCTTGGCCTCCTTTTTTACTTGCCACGACGGTATAAGTATATGTTTTCCCTGCGACAATTTGTTCTGACGGGCCTTCCAATGATATAGAAAATCCTCCTGTATAATACTGATCTCCTCTAACTATTAAGAATTTATTTTCACTAAAAGGTAGATTCTGCAAATTTATTAGAGGCAATGAATTGTATTCCAGCTCTGTCGAGGTCTGTGTTTCTGGGGTAACAATAATGCTAATCTCGTTTGTTTCAACATTGGTGCCATTGGCATCTGTTACGTATCCATGGACTAAGTATGTGCCAGGATTAGTGAAATTGACGTTGAATAAATACCTAGAAAAACTACCGTTTTGCGAAAAAGAGAGATCCTGATCATTACTATCTTGCAAGTGAATCTCGTATGGAGCCGTGCCACCTTGTACATTAATGGTAAAAGTAAACTGGGTAGATATGTCACCAGAATTAGGCGAAGCACTGATAGAAGCCGTCAATAAGGACGGTTGGGGTTCTTGTGAAACAGAAAGCGTCGTGCTGAAATTATTATTATTCTCCTGGCTCTCTGCAACTTCTTTGCCCCAGTCGGATTCAACGACCACGCTATGTACACCGGTGGTGGCAGTCCATAGATATGTGAACTGCCTGTTTTGTGACTGACCGGCTGCCATTGGCCCCCGTGCTGATATGTCAATTCTTTGGTTGTTGATATATAAGGCGGAACCAAAATCTGACGCATTGGCACTGCCCTGATTTTTTATCCCGTAATAGAAGGTTACACGGTCACCATCTGCCGGACTCTGTGGCGACCAGGTGACATCGGTGATCACTAAATCAGGTTCACTTTCCGAGGTGCCTGTGACACAAATGGATTTACTCATGGTGTTATTATTTTCATTGATTTCCTCAACAGAATCATCAGGGTCTACCCTTACTTCAATGGTGTGCGAACCCTCTGTAACTATCCAAAAAGATCCTTTTGCAGATTCCCGGTCACCAGCTGCCATGCTCCATCCGGGCCAGGAATAAATCTGGGAAGCGTCCACATACCAGTTCACTCTGAAGTTATTTGCAGCCGCCAACCCCGTGTTCTCCACTGTAGGATTAATGTTGATTTTTTCGCCAACTTTGTAACAACCGCTGTTAAATGGGGTTATATCAAGGCGAGATACAGTAAGATCGGCCAACTTCCTTGCAGGAGGCAGATGTTGATCAAGCTGAAATTGTACCCATTTCGTCTGGTTGCTCTCCACATATGCAGTTTGATTTTGAGAATATTCCTGTGCAGTGTCAGGGTCGGTCCATGTGATTTTAATTTCATGGTTAGTCTCACCTTGAACTTGGAAACTATCATAGGAAAATGACGAACCTGTTTTCATCTCAAACTTGGTGGACTTGAATTGACCATCAATATAGAGATTTACAGAAGTCACTGTACTATTGTCTCTATTGTATACAGTGGTGCCAATAATGCCAGAACTCGGCCCTACAACCTTGATCCTAATGTTTCCCCATGTGGTTCTATTTTCATAGCTACCGCCAGGTTTTGCCATCTCAAACATAATCGGGATATCATAGGTATTGGGATTTGTCCCGTCGGGTACCTTGCACTGCAAGTTAATACTGCCGGTAGCACCTGGATTCACCGGTACCGTACCACTCTCATAGCCAAAGATGCTGTTAGCATTGGTGTAGATATGAAAGTTGGCTGCTACTGTACCCGTGTTCTGCACCTGTGCGGTGACGGCGATGTTCTGGCCGGCGGTTGCTTCACTTGTGCTGGGCTGAGCCGAGATAATCCTACCGCTTAGAGATTCGCTAATGACATTAATTGTGTAAGCATCGCGGAATTCTCCCTGCTGATCAAGTGGGAATCCCGAAACGGGGGCCCAAGCCTGGCATTTCCTATCTGCGCCAGTTGCCACGCTCTTAACATAAAACTGAAAATCGCCTGGTTCTGAGGGCTTAACGCTTATCCATAAGTAACCTGCCTCTCCGGCCGGCCATGGGGTCAAATTGCCTTCTACGAGCGGATACTTCAGAGCTACGCTAAGTTTACAGTAATTTCCGCCTGCCATATATCCCGGATAATAAACAGTAGGCTTCGGTGCGTTCAGATTGCTATCGTCAATTATGATATCAGCGGGAACTGATGAAAATGAAAGCGCAATGGACTGCGATGCTGCTGAGCCGCCATTGTTTTTAACATAAACTTTAATAGATGCGTAATCACCGTAACTTATTTGGCCCGGATAATCGACTCCGGTTATTGCGGGTGCAGGATTACTGGCCGACAGCACCTGTGCAGGTAATGAAGTCAACAGAATAACTGCTACCAGGAAGCTGCTAAATAGTTTAACAATCATTTAATCCTCCCTCCCACTAAGTAATATATAACTCATTTTTTTCCCGATTTATTACCCTTACCTTTCGCAGGACCGCCATCTTTTTCAGTCGTGCCCTGTGCAGCTTTATCCGATTCACTAACACTGCCCACTTTGTGTAGGTCAAATGAAGTCTCAAATGAAATGGCCTCTTCTTCGCCTGGTTGAGCTGCTTTTGCAGCGGACAGCTCCTCATTTAACACCGGCCGTTTATCCACCGGCAGCTTATCCTGATTGTCCTCGGTCCATTTGACGGCTTCCTTGTTATAGGGTTTCTCTAACCCGTAAATCCTGTAACTGATCATGTCGGCCAGGTGCAGCACCAGCCAGGCGATATTTAACGAACTGTCCCAGTCCCGCTCAATACCAATGCACACCATATTGTTTTCGCTGCTGATATTTGGATGGAAATGGGAGGTTGAGCAGGTCACGTAGGGCGCTTCATTGGGGTAACCGGGCAGGCCAGCCGGCAGGTAAATATTCAATATATGATTGGCCGTGAGGATCGGTTTCCTGGTCTGGGGATGAAGGGCTACACCTTTACATCTATACGTGATGCGGTACCTCCGCGGAGGCGAACCCTCGGTAGCTTCGATATCGATCAGGTCTGTCTTTTTTGCCAGCTCCATCAGCCATTGGTGTTCCTGCTCCAGCCGTTTATTCAAATTGATGTTCTCTGCCCCTGGCTGGATGAAATAGCACATGATTAAAACTTCATTTTCTGTGATCCCTGCTGAGCCGAGGGTCTGCCAGGGATGCAGTGTGGCAGGCGCCTGCCTGTTGCCAACCTTGGTAAAATGCCCTTTGCCGTCATATACAAGGTGCTCGCCTGTTTTCTGCAGGTAGGCCACGATCTGCCTGCCGGGCCCGCGTTTTTCCACCAGTTGCGGTGTCACCTGGGTCAGCAGTTTCCGCACCAGCACGTTTTCACCGGTAAGCACGGGATAATAACGGTCGTGCGTGAAATCGAGAATGTATATCCTCATGATCGCAGCCTCCTTCTTATCTCATAAGATAACCGTGGCCCGGGCCGACAAAACTATTCAATATCATGCTTTAGTCATGACCTCGGTATTTGCGGCGGACATCTGGCAATCGATCTCGCTGCAACCGCCGTATTCTTTCCAGCACCCGGCATGATATGTGTTACCGCACCTGGGGCACTTAAACGACGGATACTGAACCGGGTAGTAATCACTGCCGCACCACAGGCATGCAGGTTTTCTCCCTTCCGGCCCAGGGCCCTTGCCCGGTTTGTTCAAAAAGTTAATATACTGTTTGCGAAACAGGTATAAACCGAGGAAGCCTACTGCAAAACCGGCTATACACAGGCCGAAGATAAAGACAAATGTCATCTATTTGCCTTCCTGTATCAGGCAGCCTTGTGGTTTTCATAGTCCAGGTTGCGCTTGCGTGCCAGTTCATTGGTGCTCATCACCCCCCAGATAAACAGCAGCAGGTATGCCACCCCCAAGATAACCATAAGGGCAATATAGGCCGTTTCACCGTACTGGAGCCATCCCAGGAAATAGGACATTAATAGGCCTGCCAGCAGCACCCAACCGGCAAAAAGGGCAATAAAGCCCAGTCCCATATTGCCCAGGGTTATGTGCCCGAGACCGTGCAAACCGAAAATTCCCCCGATAGCCGCAAGCGCTGTCATCGACTGTTCCGACACACGGGCATCAGGTATGGCAATACCGTGATGGGGGCAAAAGCGTGCGTCTGCGGGGATTTCCTTACCGTACTCGATGCACATCCTTTTTCCGGTAGCTCGTGTTGACACCTGTGTTTCCAGGTAAGATGTCTGTGGTGGCGGCGGTGTGAAACCACCGAGATCACTGCCGATTATTACCTCCTCCTTGGTGTTTTCCCCGCACACAGTGCATTTCAGGTCGCCGTCATAGTTAGTTGTAGGGCCGCATTTGGGACACAGGCGTACCACTCTTACTTCATTTTCATCCATAAACGTCCTCCATTAAGAAAAATTAATGATTTCCTCTTTTTCTCCCGTAAACTCGAGATGGTAAATTGAGCTCTTGTTTCTGACCGTTATTATCTCAAGCGGGGGGATACAACATTGAGCCAGCGGTTTATCTACGAGTGTTAAGAAACAGCGGTCTATAATTGAAGTCATACCGGGCTCCATCGATTTGCCGCAGGCAGTGCATTGATAATCTGCGGGCTTCATTTTATCCAGCCTTTTGGCACATTCGACACTTGTGCCACAGGTGCAATTAAGCCTGTGTACAAGGTCGAAATCGAGTTCGATAAATCCCTCATTGCCTGATTTTTCGTGGAACAGGTCAAGCGCTTCTTTTACCGTGCATATAGTAACACTAGTATTGATCTGTGTTACCGGGTCAAGCAGGTGATGGCAAACGCACTTATCGTTAAGTGGGAAATATACGGGAAGGCACTCGTTGTTCTGGCCGTTAAAGATGAGCCCGTGCCCGCCTTTAACGTCGGCGCCATGCAGAAGCTTAAGCGCCTCCTGTACCTGGATGGCAGCAATTATTGAAGCTATGGTAGGCGTGGTGGGCACTTTGCCCTCGGCTATCTCCTCCATGGGTAAAAGGCAGGACAGCCGGTTGTTAAATTCCTTATATGCGTGCTGCGGGAGGTTGCATTCATAGCAGGCGCCCCTGCCGGGGATAAAGACATACGCTTCGCCGATCATCTCCTGTATGCCTCCGTTGATCCAGGGTACCCCCGTTTTTTCACAGGCGCGGCTTATGAAAATACGTGCCTTGAAGTTGTCGACTCCGATAAATACCGCATCAAATTCCCGGAATGCTCCCAGTCCAACATCCGAAGTAATGTCCCCGGTGAAAAACGCAGTCTTAACATCCGGGTTTAATTCCTTGATCCTTTTTGCTGCCACCTGTGCCTTGGGTTTCCCTATATCTCCAAGGCGGAATAGCACTGAGCGTGTCAGGTTGGAAGCCTCGACAACATCAAAATCCACTACAAATATATGACCGGCGCCGACCAGCGCCAGGTTCTTTAAAATCTCATTGCCGAGCGCGCCCGCGCCGACCACCATATATTTAGCCCGCGACACTTTAGCCTGGTCCCACCAGGGTATCAATTTTAAGCTGCTGTAGCGGTCTTCCGTCATTGTGCTCATCATTCTTTAATTATTGTTGCCGGCATTATTTTGTACCCGGTTTGGGATCAAGCCATTTTTGAATATTACCTTCCGCGTCGAACACTGCGGTGAGTGTGTATTCCTGACCGTTTGTTGCTTTAGCTATTATGGAAAAACCTCCAAACTTGCCAGCAGATGCCTCTTCTGAAAATATTCTGACGGCAGTAACTGTGATAGGCAGATCGCGCTGTAGTGTTAATGTTGGCGGAATTTGAGCAATGGCTGTATCCACAGCCGCCAGCGGAGGGCATTTGATGCGCCAAACCTGCTTGCTACCAATAATATATAGATTCAGGTTTTCTTTAGAATCAGGTATCAACGGTGTTAGGTAGTATAAACCCGGTTGTGGAGGAACAGACAGCCTATTACCGGTCACATTTGGGATTTGTTGCCCGGAAGCGGGTAAGCCAAACGAATTGGGTAAGTAACCGGCTTGCAATGCAAAGAACGTACCGATGGCAACAAGGCCAATTACCATGATTAACAGCTGCGGTAAGATATACATACGCTTGTTATTACCGGCGTGGGCGACCGTTGGCGGCCTGTGTTGCGCGGCAGTGGGGTTGGGTTGCCTGACCTCGTAGGTGTAAAATCCGCTGATCAGCTTGATTGCTTTGCCATCTCTGCCGAATACCGAAAACTCATTTCTCACGGGGTCGCATACTACAGCCATATGCCAGGGATGTGAAAAGGCGATATCGTGGGCGTTGATATCGTCTCCTGATAAAAAAGTCCCCAGGTCAGGGTGCGTGTGGTACCAGCCTACGACCTTGTAGCCTGGGAAGTCTCTCAGTGCTGATTCTGTGAGCTGACGCCAGGTTTCCCCGGTGAACTGCATCTGGGTACGGTTACCCGGCGCGGCAGCGGCATGTACCGAAGCTGCGACATCCACCCGGTAACCACCCCGGTCATCAGCGGTAACGCTGCCAAGCAATATGCCGCCTACTTCACGTGAAGGGTTGGCAGAACCGTGACGGTAGATATCATCATATACTGATTGCCGGATGCAAGTGACAATCTTATTTTCCTCCGGCTTACCCCAGGCTTTTACGTTCGTCCGCTGGCTACTCTCGCTCATCTTCCTCACTCTTTTGCTTCGTACGAGCCACCTTTCCGGGAATATCCACTGACTTTGTAGTTTTACGTTTTTTACGGACACGTTCTTTCGCCGGCTTACCTTTTATCAATACATCTGCTGCAATAGATTTTTCAGTCGCATCATCATCCGATGTTACCCTCTCCTCACTTGTGGACACTGTTTTAGCTGCAATCTGTGGTTCATCCGCTTTGCTGGCAGCTTCAAGTTTGTCTGTTTGCGTCTGTGCTTCGATTGCCTCGGCTGAAGATGTTTTTTCCTCAACTATCTCGGTTTGAGCAGGCGTTTTTCGTGACGGGAACTTGACGAGCCTGCCTGCGGATTGGGTTGCTTTACTCATGCCGGCTGTCACGGCCGTTTTTAATTCTGACATCTTTCCACCGGTAATTAAATAGGCGGCCAGAAGCCCAACTGCAAGGCCTAAAATCGGGAGTATTATTAGCAGGGGGAATGCCAGTCCCTCACTTTTCTCAATTTTTATCCGGCCCTTATCAATAACCACGACTACTCTTTGTGTGTCCCCGGATTTAGTTTCAAATATGAGCGACCCATTTTCAAGTTCCTTACTATCGATTGTGGCAGCTGCGGCTACCTTTATTTGACTATCTCCCCTGGACACAATATCCACAAAATAGCGGCCGGGTTGCGGTTTGGTAACCATGAACAGTTTGGTATCTTCCACAACAGTAAATGGCAGTGTGGTTATTTCTCTATCCCGCTGTAGAACCCTGGTAATTTCAACTGGCCCGATTAATGTAATTCCCATCATATTCTGCCAGGTGTTTACGTTAGATGATTCTGCCCAGGACGAAAAGACGTCAAGTTTGAATTTGGAAAGATCGAGGCTGGCGGGGTAGAAATATCTTGTCATGGTAAAGTTCGCATTTGAAACACCGCTGGCTGCCGGTATAGTAAGAGCCTCTTTTACTGGTTCGCAGGCAACGGCCTGCACGGAAATGGTTTCTTCTGCTGCAGGCACATTATTGATTATTTTATATCCGCTACGGACTGTATAGCCAGTGAAGCTATAAGCACCTTTTTCGTCAGTTAAGGAAGGCGGCCACCCCGAACTGCTCAGGCTAATGATTGCTCCGCTCACGGGTTTACCTTTCTTATCCATCACGGTACCCGCTATAGGCGCTTTAGGATCATAGACCTGGATGGTTACATCGGCATTGTCTTGCAACTGGTTATCTTGAGTCACTGTGATTGGTATCGTAAAACATCCCCCCCGCGGCATGCATATTGTATCGAAAGTTGTGGTAGAAGTTTGATAAGTAGCCTGGCCGTTACACGAAAAGATAATACTGCACGGAGTTGACGGCGCTTTCCAGTTATAGGTTCGCTTACCTCGAAGCTGTTCTTCAGGCACAATCTCCTCTGTACTGCTGCCATCGACATTAGCTTTGATGGTAATTTTGAATGAGTCTGATACCCAGTTCACACTGCCTATTCCAGTGAATGTGCAGGTAATTTGAATATCTTCGCCAGTAAGGTATCCTGGCTTATCGGTTTTTAGGGAGGCCGATACGGCAGGACCTTCCTCCGTAAATGGGAGGAGCGTTGATTTTAATCCTGTGTCAAGTATGCGGGTTGAATCAGGGTAAACCAGGTTGTAATTCGATGGATTGGATGAGTAACAGGGTAATGCGATGAAGATATTTAGCAAAACAAAGGACGTGACAACAAGTGTTACACAAATTCCCCAGCGGTGCATCACACTACCTCACCAAGTATTAGTTGATTTTATTATAATTCGATAATTGACTCTAGAATAGATTATCAGATAATCAGCTACCTGTAAAGAAACGCCTCCGGTTGATAAGGCGCATTGCTTACGATAAGATAATACGTCCCCAAGGTAAAACCCGGGGCACGGAAAATACCTTTCCCGGCAAACATTTCCCATGGATACACTGAGAAAACGATATGAACTCCACAGGCTTGCCTGGCTGCAAAGGCAGGGCTCGGTCTACTTCCCCTTCTGGGACATTGTTTTCAAGTATCCGCCAGATCGGAAGAGCACACGTCTGAACTCCAGTCACCGGCTATGATCTCGTATGCCGT